>JAEZIL010000057.1 GCA_023436685.1 Bacteroidota bacterium
CAGAATATCTTTTAAGAGCCTTTATAATGTAAACAGCACAGATAATACCTTGTTGAGGGAAGGCCATGATTTTGATTATGGAGCGGATGTAAGATCTTATCAGTTAGGCTTCAAGTCAAACAAATATGGTACTGTACAACTAATGGGCTCTCACTTCCTGCCAAGCTCGAAACTTAAAGTAAACTGGGCAGGTAGTTATGTTAACTTAAAACAAGATCAACCCAATTTGCGCCGCCTGGAATATAGGAAGTCTGATGGTGACTCAGTATACCGCGCAACTATTCAAAACTTTCTTCCTTCTTTAAGGTCAGCAAGTAAATTCTATTCTAATTTAAATGATAATATAGGTTTAGGCAGTCTTGATGTTTCCCGCCAGTTTACCGCATTGGGTATGCAAAATACTATTA
Source organism: Bacteroidota bacterium (assembly GCA_023436685.1). Lineage (GTDB taxonomy): Bacteria > Bacteroidota > Bacteroidia > Chitinophagales > Chitinophagaceae > Polluticoccus. The sequence goes on from JAEZIL010000057.1 coordinate 408, forward strand.
AGGCTGGCTATATGCTGCAAGCTAAGGATAGGATATTCAATTCAAGGCCGTTTGGTATGGTCGGTAATTCGCCTGACCTGAGTACGCTACCTGCTGATCAGATATTTGCACCCGGGAATATTAGAGCCGATGGTTACAATATATCAGAATTGAGCGATAAGGATTATGATTACAGTGCAAGCAGTATGCTGAACGCAGGCTTTGTAATGCTTGATAACCAGATAAGTGATAAATTCAGGTTAGTATGGGGCGTGCGTTATGAAAACTATAGCCAGATATTAAATGGCTTCCGTAGCAACCAGCCGGTAGAGGTGAATACTCAGATCGGCGATTTCTTACCTTCTGTAAACTTTACTTACAAACCTAGCAGCAAAGTAAACTGGAGGTTGAGCGCGTCGCAAACAGTTGTACGTCCCGAATTCCGCGAATTGTCTCCGTTTACATTCTACGATTTTGAACTATTGGCTGCCGTGCAGGGTAATCCCGATCTTGAAAGAACAAAAATATTGAACCTGGATGCCAGGTACGAGCTTTATCCACGTGTAGGCGAGCTTATAACTGTTGGCGCATTCTATAAAAGGTTTACTAACCCTATTGAGCAGTTCTTTAACGAATCTGGTGTAAATACTATCTCGTTTACCTACGGTAATGCTAAAAGTGCTACCAGCTATGGTGCCGAAATAGAGTTCCGTAAAAAGCTGGATGTACTTGGTGGTGACGCACTGAAAAATTTTACTGCCTTCGCCAATGCTACCTACATATTTAACGATGTACAGTTTGATATTAAAGGCGTTAATGGCGATGAGATAAATGCCGACCGTCCTATGCAAGGACAGTCGCCCTATGTAATAAATGGCGGATTGCAATTTGATTCTGAAAAAAGCGGTACCAGTGCTTCTGCATTATTCAACGTAATTGGCCGCCGTATATTTCTTGTAGGTAACGAACAGAATCCAAATATCTGGGAAGCGCCACGCCCTTTACTTGATTTCCAGATATCACAAAAATTGCTGAATAAAAAGGCCGAGATAAAACTATCATTAACTGACATACTGAATAAAAAGGCAAATTTTTACCAGGATAAAAATGAGAATGGTAAGTATGATGCCGCTGACTTCTTGCGTATTTCAAGAAGGGTAGGTACCAATGTATCGCTATCATTTTTGTACAATTTCTAGTACTTAAACATCACTTTTTGTTTACACTCCGTTAATCATTTGATAACATACCCATACCAACTTTGCATTCAAATAAAAACGTAAAATGAAAAAATTTCTATTAGCACTTTCTGCATTTGCCCTTATTGCAACTGTGTCTTGCAAGAAAACGGAACCAACAGAGCCAAAGGGCCCTGAAGAAGATCCTAACGGATACACATTAAGCACAGACATCACTTCAGACAGAACATTGGTTGCGGGTAAAACATATACATTAAGCAATCTGGTTTATGTGAAAAACGGCGCTACTTTAACTATACAGGAAGGCGTTACTATTAAAGCAGCTAAAGGTAAAAACGCTTTAGTAGTAACAAGGGGTGCTAAGATAAACGCAGTAGGTACAGAATCTTCACCAATTGTATTCACTTCAGGCGAAGCAGCGCCTTCTTATGGCGACTGGGGTGGTATCGTGATTCTTGGTAAAGCAACAGTTAATTCTGTTTTCAACGGTCAAAGTGGTACTGGCGAAATTGAAGGCGGTGTAAACAATTCAAACGGTGATGGTTTATACGGTGGTAATGATGATAATGATAACTCTGGTAAACTGAAATATGTGCGCATAGAATATGGTGGATATCCTTTCCAGCCCGATAAAGAATTGAACTCGTTAACACTGGGTGGTGTAGGCCGTGGTACTGAAATAGACTACGTACAATGCTCTTATGGTTACGATGATGCTTTCGAAATGTTTGGCGGTACAGTTAACCTGAAACACATTATTGCCTACAAAGGTCTTGATGATGAATTTGATTGCGATAACGGTTACCGTGGTACAGTACAATTTGCTATCTCAGTACGTGATAAGGATCGTGCAGATATCTCAGGTTCAAACGGTTTTGAGCAAGATAACGATGCCAGCGGTTCAGAAACAGCTCCGTTCACAGCGCCGATATTTGCTAACGTAACGTTGATAGGCCCAATGCAAGATGCAAATACTACCATTCATAAAGACTTCAAGCGTGCTGCTCACCTCAGGAGAAACTCTCGTACTTCTATCTATAACAGTATCCTGATGGGATATCCTACAGGTATCCTGATAGATGGTTCTAAAACTGCTACAGCTCTGAAGAATTCTACAATGGAGCTTAAAGGCATAGTAATAGCAGGTATGAAGAAAGCTGTAGATACTGCCGGTACTTCCAGCATAGGCTTTGGTGTTGAAGAGCTGACTGCTATACTTACAGCAGGAAGTACAGAAATGAAACAAAATACTTCTGATGCGGGTCTTACCGCTCCGTATGGTGCCGGTAGCGCATTCAACCCAACTCCTGCTTCAGGTTCAATGGTGTTGACAGGTGGAGTTGCCCCTAAAGGTGGCGCTGCAGCTACAACGTACAGGGGTGCAGTAGGTGCTGGTGATACATGGTGGAAAGGCTGGACTAAATTCTAGGCATAGATTTCATAATAGACGTAATAGGCGCTCCTTTAGGAGCGCTTATTTTTTATACCCAGTTCCTCTGCTTTTTGTTGCACAAAGTTATAAGCAGCCTCATAGGTATTAGGTATTACGCCATCCAGAATAGCCTCGCGAACAGCAGTCTTAAGTGTGCCAACATCGCGCGAAGGAGGTAGATTGAACAAGCTCATTATCTCTTCACCACTAATTGGCGGCTGCCAATTGCGCATACGGTCGCTTTCTTCCACTTCTTTTAGACGTTCTTTTACCAATTCAAAGTTCTCGAGGTATCTTTTAACCTTTTGTTTGTTTTTAGATGTGATATCACTTTCACATAATATCATTAAGTCTTCCAGGTCTTCACCTGCATCAAACAACAACCTGCGCATGGCCGAGTCGGTAATGTCTTCTTTTGTAAGGCTGATAGGGCGTAAATGTAAATTAACCAGCTTGGCAACATACTTCATCTTTTCATTTTGTGGCAGCTTAAGCTGCTTAAAGATGCGGGGTGTCATTTTAGCGCCTACCACTTCGTGCCCATGAAATGTCCAGCCATGCCTTTCTTCAAATCGCTTGGTAGCGGGTTTGGCTATGTCGTGCAGTATTGCAGCCCAACGTAGCCAAATATCATTGCTACGAATGGCTACATTGTCCAGCACTTGCAGCGTATGGTAAAAATTATCTTTATGGCCTTTCCCTTCTATTATCTCTACTCCTGAAAGGTCGGTTAGCTGTGGGAATATCAGGGCAAGCATGCCGGCCCTATAGAGTAGATCAAAGCCAATGGAAGGTTTAGGCGCAGCAACTATCTTGTTCAATTCATCGGTAACACGCTCTTGGGATACAATTTTTATGCGCTCTCTGTTACGAGCTATTGCTTCAAAGGTTTCGGGTAATATTTGAAACCCAAGCTGCGTGGCAAACCTTATACCACGCATCATGCGTAGCGGGTCATCAGAAAATGTTATGTCAGGGTCAAGCGGTGTGCGTAAAAGTTTATTTTTTAGGTCTTCCAAGCCATTAAAAGGATCTATCAGTCGTCCAAAATCATTTTGGTTTAAACCAACGGCCATGGCGTTTATAGTAAAGTCGCGCCTGTTCTGGTCGTCTTCTAATGAGCCTTTTTCTACTACAGGCTTTCGTGAGTTAAAATTATACGATTCTTTACGGGCACCAACAAATTCAACATCTAAACCATTAATACGAAATTGAGCAGTACCAAAGGTTTTAAAATAGTTTACTGTAGGTTTTTGGGGCAGTAGCATGGCCACTGCCTGTGCCAGTTCAATCCCATTACCATCACATACTATGTCAATATCTTTCGTAGGGCGGCCTAAAATCTTATCGCGCACGAAGCCGCCTATCAGAAAGCAGTTGGTTTGCAATTGAGCGGCAGCCTGAGATATTTTTTGAAATAAGGCTAATTCTTCTTCTGAGCAGCTAATATCCATAACGTACTGCAAAGCTAAAAAATTAGGCACGCAATATTTCCAGGCTACCATCATCATTGATTTTCACAAGTCTGGATGGTGCTTTTATCTCATTGTCTTCTTGCCTGTAGGCAACAATGTAATCTACCCTCTGCTTTATTGTTTCAGAAATGTCACCAAACGTTTGGGGGGTAGGTTGGCCACTTATATTGGCCGAAGTTGAAATAATAGGCCTGCGCAACCGTTTTATCAAAGCCTTACAAAAAGGGTCGTTAGTTACACGAATGGCTATTGTGCCATTATCGTTAATTGCATTTTCAGGAAACTCCAGGGCACCATCGTACACTACAGTCGTTGGCCTGTCAAAATTTTCAAGTATATCTATTATATCCGGGTGAGGGTTAGCCACATATTGTAAAATATCTTTGGGTTCGGCTAAAAGAACTATAAGGCTTTTATGTTTGGGCCTGTCTTTAATATCGAATACTTTATTTACAGCTTGCTCGTTCAATGCATCGCAACCTATTCCCCATACAGTATCTGTAGGGTACAGTATTGTACCTCCTTCGCATAGTGTTTTTATGCAATTTGATATATCTGGCTCCATATTTGCCTGATAAAGGTAGGCTGTGAGTTACGAATAAAAAATCTAAATTTGGCAAGTGCTTAACAAACCATAGCATGTTTGTTGGAGTCTATATATTAAATTTGTGAACTTCATTATTATTTAAACTATCAAGATATGAAAAAAGCAATCCTATCCTTAGGACTTGTACTTATGAGTGCGGCAGCTGTAGTAGCGCAAGAGAAAAAAGCAGTTAAAGCTACACCATCAAAAACACTTCCGGCTACTGTAGCGGCTAAGGCTAATACGCCAACATCTACTGTTGTACAGCAATCGGCAAATTTGACTCCTGAGAACATGGCTTTTAAAACGGAAGTACACGATTTTGGAACAATTGCCGAAGGGCCTGCTGCTGAATATGAGTTCACTTTTACTAATACAGGTAAAGAGCCAATTATAATACAACACGTTCAGGCTTCTTGCGGTTGCACAACGCCATCTTATTCTAAAGACCCGATATTACCTGGTAAAACCGGGGCTATTAAAGCCTCTTACAATACGGTTGGCCGCCCTAATGCATTTAGCAAAACAATCACTATTACTTCGAATGCGGGTAATAAAGTGCTAACTATAAAGGGTAACGTAGAAAAAGCACCTGAAAGTTCTGTGCCTCAAAAATCATCAATGGTTAAGACCAACTAATTTTCTTTAAATAAACATAGATAAACAGAAAGCAATGAAACAATTTTTTCTTACACTAATGGTTGTTGCAGCAACAGCTGTAGGTGCTTATGCCCAACCCGAATTTAAGTTTAAAGGTGGCGATACACACGATTTTGGTACACTGAAAGAAGGACCAGTTGCCACTCACGTTTTTGAATTTACAAACATTGGCAACGAACCACTGATCATTCAAAATGCATCAGCTTCTTGCGGTTGTACAACCCCTGATTGGCCTAAAGAACCTATTTTGCCAGGCAAAAAAGGAAAGATCACTGTAAAATATAATACACAGGGCCGCGTAGCTCCTTTCAATAAAGATGTGTTCATACAATCGAACGCTAAAAAAGTGGACAATAAAGAGCGTTATGAACTGCACATTAAAGGAACTGTAATTGCAGCTCAAAATCCTGCCGAGTCTTCAGACAAAAAGAACTAAAGTGTTTTATAGGATATTAAATAGCCTCGCATTGCGAGGCTATTTTTATTAATGGTATTATGTTTCCATTTGCTAATTTTGCGCCATGCCGGTAATATCACATCGTGGCGCACAGATGCCGCCATCCCCCATACGCAAGCTGGTTCCTTATGCTGAAGCAGCCAAAAGAAAAGGAATAAAGGTTTATCATCTAAACATTGGCCAGCCAGACATTGAAACGCCTGCGGCTATACTGGACGCTGTAAAGCATGCCGATATGAAGGTGCTGGAATACAGCCATAGCGCCGGAAATGAGAGCTACCGGAAGAAATTGGTAGAATACTATAAGCGCAACAATATTAATGTCGATCAGAATGAGATCATAGTAACTACTGGAGGTTCCGAAGCTATTCTGTTCGCTATCATGGCATGTATGGATCCGGGTGATGAGATCATTATCCCTGAACCATTCTATGCAAATTATAATGGCTTTTCTACAACAGCAGGCGTAAAGGTCGTGCCTATTCCATCAAGCATTGAAGATGGGTTTGCCTTACCTCCAATCGAAGCGTTTGAAAAAGCAATAACGCCACGTACAAAGGCGATCATGATTTGCAACCCTAATAATCCTACAGGCTATTTATATAGCGCTGAAGAATTGGATGTACTAAAGCAGATATGTTTAAAGCATGATCTGTTTTTGTTTAGCGATGAAGCCTACCGTGAATTCTGCTACGACGGTAAAAAGCATATTTCTGCTCTTTCACTGGAAGGCCTGGAAAACCATGCTATTCTGATGGATACCATTTCTAAGCGTTACAGCGCTTGTGGTGGCCGCATTGGTGCATTTGTTACCAAAAATAAAGAAGTGCTGGGTGCTGCTATGAAGCTGGCACAAGCAAGGCTTAGTCCGCCTTCTTTTGCTCAAATACTAGGTGAGGCTGCAGTTGACCTTCCCGCAGATTATTTTGATAGTGTACATGCCGAATATGATAGCCGAAGGAATCTCCTGGTGAAACGTTTAAAGGCAATGGATGGGGTGGAATGCCCGCTACCTGGTGGAGCTTTTTATGCAATGGCTAAACTACCCGTAGACGATAGCGAGAAATTCTGCCAATGGCTGCTTGAAGAATTCTCTCACAATGGCGCAACTGTAATGATGGCTCCTGCAGGTGGTTTTTATTCAACACCCGGTAAAGGAAAGAATGAAGTACGCCTGGCTTATGTTTTGAACAATGAGGCGATTAACGGTGCAATGGATTGCCTGGAAGAAGCACTAAAAGCATATAATAAGAACAAATAATAACCATACTGTCTGCAACGCCCTTTACATCGCGTAGAGGGCGTTGTTGTTTTAGC
>JAEZIL010000068.1 GCA_023436685.1 Bacteroidota bacterium
CGGAAATAGCCGCTACATAAAGCCCTTGGAGAAAATTATACGGGACGTAAACTGTGGCAAGCGCAATCAGTCCGATACTAATGGAATGAAATATTCGTACTTCCAAAGTGAAAACCTCCGAACTGCCTATTAGCCGACGCCACGTGTCACTTATCTTTTTAATGAAATCAGACATTAAGCATAGTTAATAAATATAAATCTAATTACAAGTGATCCACTAGCTTTGGCATCAGCCAAAAATATCAATATATTTTAGCAACTAAGCCGAGAAAATCCAGCGCTCTAACATACTGCAAATTTTACAGCAAGACGTTTGTGGCAGAAAATTCAGCGTACTTGAAACCCGCTTCCGTCGCTGATTTACAAGTATTGTAAAAGAAAGGGGACGCCTGATTGGTCGTGGGGTGCCCTACCTGAAAGTAATTCATTGCGACATTTCCATTAGCGTACCAATAACTCCATGCAAAATTTACCTGTAAAAAAATGTATTTCAAATAGCCTTTTGAGTGCCCTCGATTATTATTGGGTAACCTACCTTATGAGTTTATTGCAATTTTCATTGCAACAACTTCTATTCAGGTGTCAATATTGACACCTGAAATTAGTTTAATAAGAAATTATGTCGATTAGTAGTTGTAGGAGCGCCTAATTATCAATGGGTACCCTACCTATGGATTTATTGTAAGTTTTAGTGCGATAATTTAATAGAAAGTTTCATATTGATACGAGATTCTTTGCCAACAAGGCATCTGCTTTTAAGTAATGTTGTGGGTGTACCTAATTCATGATGGAGTGACCCATGTAAAGGCTATCGGAGTTAGCTACTTTAGCTAGGCAGCTTACATTGCAACACATAGAGTATTGAGGTAATTATTTCAGTATGCTGATTTTTCCGTTATGTATATCCCCCTTTGTGCCGATCAAGGTTATGTTGTATATGCCTGTGGGTAGTTCGTTAACATTAATAACCTTATTGCTATTGCTTAGATAGGTATCGCGGAACAACAGTTTTCCCTCCCTGTCGGCAATGATGAGGGAATATGGGTTTTGTTCTTTTTCAATCATTTGAATATGGAGTGTATTAGAAGCAGGCACAGGGTAAAGGGTCATGGCATTACTGGGTGATGAAATAGGCTTAAGACCAACAGGAAAATTCGGTTCATAATAGTATTCGCCGGCGGGATTATCGTGCCGTAACGACCAACTTCCAGCAAACCATTCAAACATTTGATAGCTATTCAAATATCCCTCACTGTTGTAAGTGAAGATGGTACTGTCTGTTCGTTTGTGTACTACGCTTGTCAATTGATGGCCGCTGTAGTGGTTGGTTTCTACTGCTGTAGTGTCGCCGTTCTTGTCGAGAAAGTATTGAACATCTATGTCGTTATTGGCATTATAGCTAAAGGCATTTGAGGGGCCATCTTCCCACTGCGCGCCGAAAAAGTCTCTTAGGTGCTTGCGTGAGATATAAATACATAAGCCGCTGGCGTCATAGGAATATTTGGTGCTATCAGCTTCACGAGGTATTCCTGCAAAAATGGTATCTACCTGAATCAACAGATTGCCGGAAATATCATAGTGATATACACTCCGGGACGCGGTGTCCCATTTTGCCGCGTTAAGGGGGTCCCGCGCTATCTCTAAAATACGTTCGATCTTGCCATTACTATTGTATGTATTTATTGTTTTTTCACGGGGATCCCACACTCCAGGGGCATATTGATACAGCGCCGTTTTTACCAATAAGTTACCATTAGGGTCGTACTTATAATTTTCCTCGCCCATTTTACGCCATCCGCCGTTATCTGGTATCTCAACCGTACGAACAACAACCTGGTCAGTAGCATCAAATTGTTGAATAAACCTGTGCTCTATTTTTAGAGATCCAGGATACATCTGTAGGAACATCCCTGTATCACATTTTATAGCTTCATTTGGTGCACCGCCTCGATTGCCACTATATCGATAGCATGAACTATCACTCAGCTTATATGTATTTGTTGCAGGTTCATATTTCAAATTTGCTTTAGCTACCATTCGTAACTGAGCATTAGCGTTTAAGATAGCAACTGTTAGTAGTGTACACAGTGAAAGGTATTTGAACATGGCTATTATTTACGTGACAAGATAGATCAAAAATACAGTGATACAAACTTGGCCATTTCGACATAACATAGGTTGATGTTTATACCATTAATTGTTGAAAGCATAAGCGTATTGCATAATGGGTCATGATTAAAGTGTCATGATTTTGTTTTAAACTCGGCCCTAAAGATTATTTAATTGTTTAGCTATTGACATTGATATTTTGAAAATATAGTTTTGCCTTACCATCCCTCTCTATGAAAAACCTTGTGATCCTATCACTAATACTTTGCGTTTCTTTTTGTGCGTTCTCGCAGGAAGAGAATACTGTAGCAGTAAAGCAGGGCCGGAAGTATCTCGACATCAACATCAGCAAGCTCTCAGCTTTCAATGAAAAATCTGGAAAGCTACAAACACGCGTACTAAAAAGGCTTCGCAAGAAGGAAAGTAGACTTGCCCGACATCTTACAAAGAACGACTCGTCTGCGTATGCATCTTACCTGCAGGGGCCAGCTAGTTTTGATTCCATCAGCCATATAGATAAAAGTAAGCTCCTGGCATCACGGACAAAAGCTCCATTGATAGATAGCCTAAATGCGATCAATAAATTCATAGCGGGCAGCCAGGTAAAAATTGCGGGCAACGACAGGCAAAAGACATCAGATGGATAC
>JAEZIL010000088.1 GCA_023436685.1 Bacteroidota bacterium
ATCTAATGTTGAAGTGTTTGGGCAAAATAGAATACAATATCGCAAGTTCGACTGGAAGTTTTTTGATACCAAGCATTTTCGCATTTATCACTACGATGCTGCCGGTCGTCAGTTAGCAAGATATGTATCGGAACAGGTAGAGAATGACGTGGCTGTGGTAGAGAAAAAGCTTGGAGGGGATTTTCCTCATCTCAATATTATTGTTTACAATTCTTACGACGAATACCGTCAAACCAACATAGGCCGCAAGTACGATTCCCAGCTACAAGATATACCTGCAGGCACGGTAGATATTGTAGGCGATAAGCTTGTGGTATATTTTACAGGTGTACATACCGACCTCCGCAGGCAAACGCGTGCGGGTATGTCGCGTGCCATTATGGAACGTTTGTTATTTGGCGAGAATTTTCGGGAAATGGTAAAGAATGCATTACTCATGAACTTGCCCAATTGGACTGTAAATGGTTTTATATCTTATATAGTAGATGGCTGGGATAGTAAAAGCAATACTGCCTGGCGAAACCTGATTGAAGCTAACCCTTCAAATGGTTTTTATGAACTGGCAGAGAAACAACCCGAATTAGCAGGTAAAGCCTTTTGGAAATATATTACGGATAAGTACGGTGAGAACAACATGAAAAACCTGTTGTATAGCATGCAAATGAAATCAAGCTTGCAGCAGGGAATAAAAATGTCGTTGGGGCAAACGGTAAAGCAAGCCTATGATAGTACGCTTAGCTATTTTGCCCAGATATATGCAATTGATGACAGTAAGCAGGAATGGCCCGAAGAAAAAAATGCACTCATTGAAATTGACATCCCGAAAGATCCTGCTGTAACTATACGAAATATAAAAGTTGCACCTAAAGGTAATGATGTGGCGTATGTGCAATGGAAAAATGGCGAGTATACTGTGTATATTCAGAAAACGAAAGACCAGAAAGAACGCAGTGCTATACTGACTGGCGGAAGGGTTGATTATAATGAGCAGGCCGATCCTGACTATCCCCTCTTAGCTTGGTCAAACAATGGATATAAGCTGGGTATCATTTATAAAAAAGGTACGCAGACAAAACTGCGTATATATAATTCGCTGAAGGGTAAAATTGAGAATGTAAATATTCCTAAAAACAGGTTCGACAGGTTGCTGAGCATGTCTTTCATGGAAGATGACGATAGGCTAATGCTTTCGGCAATAAAGAAAAGCCAGACCGATCTTTACGAAATGCGTATACGCGGTGCGCGCATGACCAATATAACTAACGATGCCTGGGACGATGTGCAACCCTGGTATGTAAGTGGTGGTTCGCGCAAGGGTATATTATTCTTGTCCAACCGCACAAAACCTAACCTCGATGTGCCTATAGGGGTAAATGAGTTGCCTACCGGTCCTATGAACGTGTTTTTTTACAACACAAAAACACAAAGACGCGAGCTTATTCAGATGTCGGATATAACAAGTGGCACCATAACGCAACCCATACAGTATGGCAGCGATAATTACTCTTACTTGTATGATGCTAATGGTGTTCAAAACAAGTATGTAGTGCTGATGGGCCGCGATGTGAATAATATGGATTCGGCCTATGCCGTGCCTATTACAAATTATAACCACAATATTGTAGCCCACCAATATAACCCTTCCAGTAACCAGGTTGCAGATGTTATACAGGTAGGTGATAAATACCGTGTGTTTTTTTCAGAGCTAAAGGTGCCGGGTATTAACGCAACAGCTAAAACACTACAACCCTCCAGCCTCACACTCACCGAACTGAATAAAAAACAGTACGTACCCTCTTTGCCAGCTTCTATAGATTATGGGATATCTTTACCTGTTACCGATGTACCTGTAGGTGCTACCAACAGAGAACCTGTAGTACAAAGCGGCAACATATTTCAGTCGGAGTTTGCAGAGCCTGAGCAGGCAACACCATCCGTTTCAAGCAAGGAATCTCCGGGTAACAATAGCATTGGAGCTGCAGATTCAGCAGAGCAGTTTAATTTATCTAATTCCGAATTTGAGCCAATAGAGAATAAAGACAGGCCGGTACAAGTGCTGCCCGAGGTAGTAGAAGACACTACTGTAAAAGGTAAAATACGAATAGCTAAACTTGAAACGCCACCTGTTGATAGTGCCTACCTGAAAATGAAAGCGCAGCCATATAGGTTAAGCTTTCGGCCCGATTTCTTTTCTGTAAGGCTGGATAATACAGTACTTTTTAATAAATATCAGTCAGTACAGCAAACCGGTGGCCGTTTTAATAACCCCGATCTGGGAGGTATGATAACTATAAGTCTTGATGATGCAATGGAAAACCATCGCTTCACCGGAGGTTTCAGGCTACCATTAAATTTTTCTGGCAGCACTTATTTCCTTCAATATCAGAACTTCAAGCGTAGGGTAGATTGGGGAGTACTATACTTACGTACCAGCACTACCTTCCCTGATGTGGTAACATTTGTAGATAGCGCTAATAATCCTATCGCGCAGCAGGAGGTACTGCTGAAAACAAATACTAATTATCTGCAGGGGTCGGTAAGCTATCCGTTCGATAGGGTAAGAAGTGTGCGTATGCATTTAGGCTTTAGGCAAGACCAGTTGAACCTGCGCGCTGAAAACGTATTTGGTTTGGCTAACCCTGAAAAACCTAACCAGTATTGGGTGAACAGCCGTGTAGAATACATTTTCGACAACACGATAAGGCCCGCACTCAATATTTATAATGGGTTCAGGTATAAGGTTTTTGCCGAGTATATGTATCAGTTGAATGGAGACCTGAGTGGCTTTTACAATCTGGGCATTGATTTTCGCTATTACAAGAAATTGTATAAGAATATTACATGGGCCAATAGAATAGCCGGAGCACATTCGGCGGGCGACCAGAAAATACTGTATAATTTAGGTGGTGTGGACAATTGGCTAATGCCTAAGTACAGCGACTATGTACCTGTTAGGCCTACCGAAAATTATGCATTCCAGGCGCTTGCTACTAATTTGCGTGGCTACGAGCAAAACTCACGCAATGGCAATACCTATGCTGTATTGAACACTGAAGTACGCGTGCCGGTATTCAGTACATTCATAAAAAGACCTATACAATCTGCCTTTATAAGAAATTTCCAGGCTGTAGCTTTTATTGATGCTGGTTCGGCCTGGACAGGCTTAGTACCCAATGCCGATGCGCTACGTAACGACCGTATTTTGTATGATCCTGCAATATCGCCCATACAATTTACAATTACCGATCAGACCGGAGGTATTGGCGTAGGCTATGGTGCCGGTGTACGTACCAATGTGTTTGGTTACTTTTTGCGTATGGATGCTGCATGGAATATAGAAGGCCGTGTAAAGCCATTGCTGCATTTGTCTTTAGGCACCGATTTTTAAAGGTGAATAAAATATAAAAGGAAGGGCGAGACTACTCGCCCTTCCTTTTACGCAATACGATAAACTTTTATCGTTCTATAATAAATTTTACATGGCTTATTTGTCCGTTCAAGGCTACTTTGCATAGGTAAATTCCTGCCGGTAAAGCCCGGATATCCAGTTGCGTATCTGCGCTGTTAAAATGGCCGCTGGCTACTACTTTACCTATAGCATTAACTATTGCATACTGCTTCGAACTACCTTCTTTGCCTGTAGAAATGGATAGATTGTTTGAAGCGGGGTTAGGGCTTACAGATAATTTTATTGGTTTAACAATTGGTAAGCCTGTGGTTACCTCCATGCAGTTGGCTGCAGAAAGTTGTTTACATCCATCATTGTTGGTACCTACTACATGGTAGCAGTGTGTGCCGGCGGTAGCAGGTGTGTAAGAATTAGTTGTTGTATTCCCTTCAAGAGTATCATTGCGGTACCAGGCATAGTTGGCAAAGCCTGCTGAGGCTATTAGGTTTGTGCCATCGTAGTCTAAGTGAGGCACAAAATTCTGTAATCCAGTTGGGGCTATACTATCCATCACAGTTTCGTAAGCAATAAGCCGCATCCTTCGGGCAGTGGCCGGGTCTATACCCGCATCAAATGAGATATGCTCGCCATTAATACGATATAGCGTGGTGAAAATGGTAGCCGCGGTAAGGAAAGCACCTTCGCGTGATTGGTGTGCTTCATCAGGGCTCCAGAGGTCTACACCTGGCATCGAATCGATACTGCGCAGCCATGCGAGGCCAATCGGCGATACGATTTCGTTCATCATGCCATTCAACCGTAAATAATTATCATAAATATTAGTGATGCACTTCTCGCCATCGCCCACATCAGGCCAGCAATTTTTTAATGCCCAACCCGCAAAAAATATCATTTGTGCGCAAGGATGATAGTGCGCCATTGAATCGCGTATTTTCATATGCCCTTCTACAACTTTGCTTCTTGTAGGGTCAGGAAACCTACCCTCATCTACAAATCTTCCCTGGTTGTCTTGCAGTACCAGGTAGTCTATCTTGTTGTTGCGTATAAGATCGAATACAATGGGGTTATTCATATGCGCCATAGCACCTTGAGCTACATCGCCAACACTAACACCACCGGGTGCATGTACCAATATTTCCATGTGTTTACCGTCTGCCATAGCTAAGCCCTGTGTAAGTCCGGGTACATTTTCTACAGCGGTAAAGCTATTCCCTATAAATAATACACGTGTAGTGTCGGCCGCCCGGCTTTGTACGGCAAAAGCTGCCAGTACAAGTAGTGAAGTAAATATTTTATTCATTGTTGATAGTTTGCTGTTGCAAAGACCATTAGCTAATACGGAAAGATAGGGTGAGATAGATTAAAATACTGTTAGAAACAAAAAGAGGCAGGGGGAGGACTTGTATACACAGTTTTATATCTGGCACGAATATTACATATCTTTAGTAAAGAATAATAAACCAATGTTTTATCTCTTTTCCGTTACTTTTGTTAATATATAAACTGTTCGTCCACTATTATGAAGTTGTCAAACGAAGCTAAGATTGGTCTACTCGTTGCCGTCTCTTTACTCATACTTTTTGCAGGTTTTTACTTTTTAAAAGGTGCTAACTTGTTTTCGGGCGAACATGAATATTATGCATATTATGACGATGTACAAGGGTTACAGCCAGCCTCGCAGGTACAAGTAAAAGGTTTGGCTGTAGGTAGGGTTTCAGCAATAGAATTGAATGGTAATGAAAAAGTGAAAGTGACCATTGCGGTAAAAAAAGATATTAAAGTATATAAAGGCAGTATACTTAAGCTGATATCTGC
>JAEZIL010000097.1 GCA_023436685.1 Bacteroidota bacterium
TGGAAATACAGCATGGCGATGAGGAAATCGTAGGATTTTCCTATTTGCCTGTAGATCGAATTAAGTCCCAACAACAACGGAATTGCTGGATTACTTATACCAGCCAGCAAGTACACGATATTTTAAAGACAGGTTTCGACAAATCTCCAATGTACCAAGGACGTATACAAGGCAGCGGGCCTCGCTATTGTCCTAGTATAGAAGATAAGGTAACACGCTTTGCTGAAAAAGAACGCCATCAGTTATTTGTAGAACCCGAAGGATGGAACACAGTAGAGATATATGTGAACGGGTTCAGCACATCTTTGCCCGAAGAAGTACAGTATAAAGCACTTACCATGGTTCCCGGCTTCGAAAATTGTAAATTTTTTAGGCCAGGTTATGCCATAGAGTATGACTATTTCCCGCCTACACAGCTTACATTCACCCTTGAAACCAAGCTTATAAAGAATCTTTTCTTTGCAGGGCAAATAAATGGTACCACAGGTTATGAAGAAGCTGCTTGCCAGGGATTGATGGCGGGTATCAACGCCCATCGCAATGCGCACCAGCAAGAGCCATTTGTACTGAAACGTAGCGAAGCATATATTGGGGTATTGATAGACGACCTGATAAATAAAGGAACCGATGAACCTTACCGCATGTTTACCAGCCGTGCCGAATACCGCACATTGCTGCGGCAAGACAATGCAGATATGCGCTTAACACACTTAGGTTATGAAATAGGTTTAGCAACTGAAGAAAGAATGGCGCTAACTCAGGCTAAGATGCAACAGGTAGAAACAGTGCGTAAAAAGCTGAACGAATTTGTAGTAGAACCGGCTATGGCTAATAAATACCTTCAGGAAACAGGAAATGCAATGCTTAGCGAGCGTACCCGTGCCAGTAAATTACTGCTAAGGCCGGGTATCTCTATAAAAGATCTGTGCAATAATATTGATGAAATGAAAGCAGAGTTAACAGGTATGGATGAATTGGTTTTGGAGCAGGCAGAAATTCAGGTAAAGTATGAGGTATATATGGAAAAGGAAAAAGAACTGGTAAAGAAAATGAGTACCCTGGAAGACCTTACCATACCGGATACTTTTAATTATGATAAGATAAATGCACTTTCTACCGAAGCCAGGCAGAAATTAACTAAGATAAAGCCCCAAACAATAGGGCAGGCAAGCCGTATAAGTGGAGTAAATCCTAGCGACGTGCAGATATTGCTGGTATATATGGGTAGATAGAATGGATAAACTTGCTGCTATAACCTATTACTGCCAATACCAGGAACGTTGTCAGAAGGAGGTGCGGAACAAGCTGTATGAATTAGGCAGCCATAGGGAAGAGGTTGAAGAATTAGTTGCCAAAATGGTTGAACTAGGGTTTGTAAACGAAGAAAGATATGCTCGAGCAATTGCTCGAGGCAAATTCAGAATGAAAGGCTGGGGGAAACAAAAAATAATCCAGGCGCTTAAATTCGATCAGATTTCCGACTATTGTATTAAGAAGGCGCTAACCGAAATAGATGTTGATGAATATAACTTAACTGCAAGGCGGCTATTGGAAAGAAAATGGACAGAATTGAAAGGAGAAAAGAATGTGTTTACCAAACAGAAGAAGGCATATAGTTACCTAATACAAAAAGGCTATGAGTCTTCTTTGGTTCAGGCAATTATCAAAGATTTAATGCATTAGTGCCGGCCCTCGGCATAGAAATTGGTATACTATTATAAAACGCAGGATATGGTGCAACAGATAACAGAAGGTGTAAACGTTATGGTTGAAGTTTTTTACCAACCCTCACAGTCCAACCCTGTGAATGATGAATATTTGTTTGCTTACCGCATAACAATTGAAAATGCCAGCATATTTCCTATTAAGCTGCATAGGCGACATTGGTATATTGTAGAAAGCGATAACACTAAGCGTGAAGTAGAAGGTGAAGGCGTTGTGGGGCAACAACCAATTATCGAACCTGGGAATAGTTATCAATATATTTCTGCTGTCAACACTCGTACCGATATTGGCAAAATGTATGGCACCTACCAAATGGAAAATCTGTATAATAAAACAGAGCTAACTGTTGCCATACCTGAATTTCAATTGATAGCCCCATTCAAATTAAATTAGCAAAATAATGGATATATGTTGTTATTTTGAATTAGTCTGGCAGTTGTACTACACAAAATAAGTTATCATCAGGATCGGCAAGTACAATAAAATCATCCTCAGGCTGGTACCTCCAGGCGTATCTCCTGGCTCCAATATTTATCAACCGTTCAACTTCGGTTTTCTGAAATTTAGTATATAGATCCAGATGCAATCTACTGCGTTTTCCCCTACGTGGCTCATCCATTCTGGCTAAAGAAATATTCGGTCCTTGGTTCATGGGGTCAGTCAATACAACCCAACTATCTGTAGGGGTCTCACGGGGTATATAATGTAAAGCCTTTTGCCAAAAGGCCATCATTTCCTCGTAATGATAGCAATGGATAACAATAGAACCAATTTTCATACCCTTATTCTAAAATCATCGTTCCATCATCCGTCATTACTAATATTTATTTAACGTATTAGTATTGTCCTTATAACACATATTTTTCGTACCTTTGCGCAACTTTTTTACGCCCTTGAGAAATTTCACCGTAGGAAGGGATTTGGAGCTAACAAGGGCAAATAACATTTAACATGAATATTCGTAACATAGCCATCATCGCACACGTTGACCATGGCAAAACCACGCTTGTAGATAAAATACTGCATGCTACCAAAGTATTTCGCGACAACCAGGAAACCGGTGAGCTGATAATGGATAGCAACGATCTTGAAAGAGAAAGAGGGATCACCATTCTGAGTAAAAATATTTCGGTAACCTATAAGGACGTTAAGATAAACGTTATCGATACTCCGGGCCACGCCGATTTTGGTGGTGAAGTAGAACGTGTATTGAAAATGGCCGATGGTGTTATTCTGTTGGTAGATGCGTTTGAAGGCCCTATGCCACAAACACGTTTTGTGTTGCAAAAAGCACTGCAGTTAAACCTGAAACCAATTGTTATTGTTAATAAGGTTGACAAACCAAACTGCCGCCCCGATGAAGTACACGATGCAGTTTTCGAATTATTCTTCCAGCTGGATGCCAGCGAAGAACAATTGGATTTTACTACTCTTTATGGTTCTTCTAAACAAGGGTGGTTCAACACTTCATTAACGCCTTCTCAAGATATAACACCCCTGCTGGATACCATACTTGAAAAAGTTCCGGAACCTAATATAGCTGAAGGCAACCTGCAAATGCAGATCACATCTTTAGATTATTCTACATTCCTTGGCCGTATAGCCGTAGGCCGTGTAGTACGTGGCAGCATTAAAGAAGGCCAGCCCATTACCTTGTGCAAAGCCGATGGCAGTACAGAACGTAGCCGTGTAAAAGAATTGTATGTGTTTGAAGGCATGGGTAAAAAACGCGTTACCGAAGTACTAGCGGGCGATATTTGCGCTGTAGTAGGTATCGAAGGCTTCCAGATAGGTGAAACGATTGCTGATTTCGAAGCTCCCGAAGCTTTGCCGATAATACCTATCGACGAGCCAACAATGAACATGCAGTTCAGTATCAACAATTCACCATTCTTCGGCCGCGAGGGTAAATTCGTAACCAGCCGCAATATTCGCGACCGCCTGTATAAAGAGTTGGAAAAGAACCTGGCACTGCGCGTACAGGACACTGATGATGCCGATAAATTCCTGGTGTATGGCCGCGGTATCCTTCACTTGTCGGTACTTATAGAAACTATGCGCCGCGAAGGTTTTGAATTGACAGTGGGTCAACCACAGGTTATCGTAAAAGAAATTGATGGCCGTAAATGCGAACCTTATGAAGTTCTGGTAGTTGATGTGCCGTCTGAGTTCAGCGGTAAAGTTATCGATCAGGTTACGCAGCGTAAGGGCGAAATGCTGGTAATGGAAAGCAAAGGGGAAATGCAGCACCTGGAATTTGAAATTCCTTCGCGTGGCTTAATTGGCTTACGTTCTAATATGCTTACAGCAACTGCAGGCGAAGCTGTAATGGCGCACCGTTTTAGCGAATATAAGCCATGGAAAGGGCCAATTCCCGGCCGTAACAATGGTGTGCTGTTATCGAAAAATACTGCCAGCACTACCGGTTATTCTCTTGATAAACTTCAAGACCGTGGTTCGTTCTTCGTAGATCCGGGTGAAGAAGTATACGCAGGACAGATAATTGGAGAGCATATTAAGCCGGGCGATTTGATAGTGAACGCTACCGAGCCTAAAAAGTTGACCAATATGCGCGCAAGCGGTAGCGACGATGCTAATCGTATTGCACCTAAAATACAAATGAGCCTGGAAGAATGTATGGAGTACATACAGCAGGACGAGTGTATCGAGATCACTCCGCAAAGCATCCGCCTGCGTAAGATCATGCTCGATGAGAACGATCGTAACCGTTATCAGAAAATGCTGAAAGCGGAAGCATAACAAATACCGTATTGATATAGTTAAAAGTAGTAGCCTCGCTTTTGCGGGGCTACTTCATTTTCACGTGAAACTTCCCGCTCTTGACATGGTATAGCGCAAGCTGTATATTTATTGTATGCGCCCTATGCCCTTGTCATTGTTAATTATTGTCGCGATAGCTTTTGCTCTATTTGCGCTCAACTTATATCGGGTGCTGAACGTATCCCTCACGCACGATGAGGCCGCTACATTCTGGGATTATATCACAAACTCATACATCAATATATTCCGGTGCAATCCACCTTCTGCCAACAATCATATATTAAATACACTATCGGCTAAATTTTTCTCACACCTATTCAATGCGCATAGTCTTGTTGCATTTCGTTTTGGTTCTTTAGTAGCATATGCCATATACCTCATATATAGCGCAATGCTATCCTTACGCCTCACCCAAAATGCAATAGCGTCAATAGCTTTCTTTCTTTTACTCAATCTTAATGTATATCAGTTCGATTTTTTTGCCCTCATGCGCGGCTATGCATTATCCTGGGCATTCATGCTTATGTCTGTTTATTACATGGTAGTTTACTTAGAATATGGCAAGCAGAAAGCGTTGATATTATTGTTGATTAGTAGTATTCTTGCTGTTTATGCCAATTTAGTTACGCTACATTTCTTTATGGCAGTTATTGCAGTACTCTTGATGTATGCAATACTAAATAAAGAAAAACGGTTACCTATAATCATATATACCATCCTGGCATGTGCGTGCTTATATTTTCTTATGGCCTCTTTTATTGCCGTATTGAAAAAGTATAACCAATTCTATTATGGCGGCGATGAAGGTTTGTTGAACGATACCATGCTTTCAGTAGTAAAGCGAACGTTCAGCATTAATTTCGATTCTACTGCCTTGCCTATAGTCTATTTTTCCATACTGGTAATAGTAGCTATTGGCTTTTATTGGGGCATACGCCTCATAAAATATAAAGAAGCGCAATCAAAACTTGCTATAGCCCTTTGGTTATTGCCTGTAGTTGTTTTATTAACAGTGCAGTTGCAGCACCTTGTATTGGATAGCAAGTTTATTCTTGGGCGTACGGCTATCTTTATATATCCCTTGTGGGTAATTCCGGTGGCATACACACTTGCCAATATTCAAGTGAAAAAGCAAACCGGTGTAGCGATTCTTGCTGTATGTACCCTAGCAATGCTATTTAACTTTTCTTCCAATTTCCGTTTGCAAAAAACATTCGATTGGGAATATAATGCTTACGACCTGGCAATAATGGACCGAATGAAAAAGGCAAGCATTCAAAAAGGAAGGAAAATTACCATTCGCCCGTTTTGGCTGTTTGCACCCAGTATGAATTATTATGCAGCCACATACTACGCAAAATGGTGCGAGCCCGTAGTACGAGATATGGCATATTGGACCAATGATACCAGCTACGATTTTTGTTACATTAGCCGAAACGATATTAGGGCCATTTCACCAATTTACAAGCCCGATACCACCATTATTATGGAATCTGGTGAATATATACTAATGCGTAAATAATGAACTTTTTAACGTATATTTGCTATGAAAGTATAAGCTAAAACTTTATCTTTTCTTTATATAATGCTAAGTTTTGCAATTGCTAAAAACAACAATGCTGCACCGGTTGCAGCCTCAAAAAAGCAAGCAGTAAGTGTTTCAGCCAAGACATGCGCAGCTAAAAAAATTTTTTTATGACAGAAAACTTAGCAAAACTTAACAACAGATATGAAATATTATATCTGTTTATTGGGCAATAAGATATTGGATAATAGGGAATGCTATAAATTTGTAGACTATGAGCAGCAAAGAACAACAGCTACGCGAGGCAATGGCCCAAAGGATACTCATCATCGATGGCGCAATGGGTACAATGGTGCAACGCTACAAGCTGGAAGAAGCCGACTATCGTGGCGAGCGGTTTAAAGATTGGCATATAGATTTGAAAGGAAATAATGATTTGCTGGTGATTACCAAGCCGGAAGTTATTAAGGCCATTCACCTTGAATATTTGAATGCAGGAGCAGATATTATTGAAACAGATACATTCAATGCGCAGGCAATATCGCTGGCCGACTATGAAATGCAGTCGCTTTCTTATGAAATGAATGTAGCAGCAGCAAAGGTTGCCCGCGAAGCTGTTAATGAATACTTAGCATCACACCCGGGCGAACAGAAATTTGTTGCCGGCGCCATTGGGCCAATGAATAAAACATTATCACTATCTCCCGATGTGAACAATCCCGGCTACCGGGGCACAACTTTCGATGAAGTTGCCGGTGCCTATTACGAGCAGATAAGGGGACTGATAGATGGAGGTGTAGATATACTTTTGGTAGAAACCATCTTTGATACATTGAATGCAAAGGCTGCGATCTATGCGATAAAAAAATACTTCCGAGATCATAAAATACAGTTACCTGTTATGATTTCAGGTACTATAACCGATGCGTCGGGCCGCACACTTAGCGGTCAAACGCTGGAGGCCTTCTATATATCGGTAATGCACGCCAATCCGGTAAGTATTGGCCTTAACTGCGCACTGGGCGGCAAACAGATGCGGCCGCACATAGAAGAGTTGGCAAGCATTGCAGCCTGCAATGTAAGCGCTTACCCTAATGCCGGCCTGCCAAATGCAATGGGCGAATACGACGAAACACCCGAAGAAACAGCCGCCATAGTTGGCGAATTTGCAGCGCAAGGCTGGTTGAACGTAGTTGGCGGTTGCTGCGGCACCACGCCACAGCATATACGCGCTATAGCCAACGAAATGAAAAAATATAAACCAAGGGAACTTCCCGTGCTGGCTGCGGTATAGCACATAGCTCTTTATTAATATTAACTTAATCGCTACTTAACGATGCCGTTATAATCATTTAGTCATTTTGTATAGCCGGATGTAGGCTATACAAAATCATAGAGTGGTTATATATGGAGCAACGGGAAGTAGATATAGTAGTGATATCCGACACGCATTTAGGCACCTATGGTTGCCATGCTAAGGAACTCCTGCAATACCTTAAGAGCATCAGGCCAAAAACCCTGGTCCTCAACGGAGACATCATCGATATATGGCAGTTCAGCAAGCGCTACTGGCCATCTACCCACATGATGGTGATCAAACACCTGGTAGGGCTAATTGCTAAAGATGTTCCCGTCTACTACATACCCGGCAACCACGACGAGATGCTGCGCAAGTTCAAAGACTTCCAGCTAGGCTCACTCAAAGTCACCAACAAACTATCGCTGAAGATAGATGGCGCCAACGTATGGATCTTCCACGGTGATGTGTTCGACGTAGTGATGCAGCATAGTAAGTGGCTGGCAAAGCTGGGCGCTGTTGGGTACGATACGCTCATCCTCATCAACCGTATCGTCAACTTCATATCCGAGAAGATGGGACGCGGTAAAGTATCTCTATCCAAGCAAATCAAGAACAGCGTAAAGGGTGCAGTAAAGTTCATCAACAACTTCGAAGCTACCGTTTGCGAGATAGCCGCAGAGAACAAGTTCAAGTATGTGGTATGCGGGCATATACATCAGCCGGAGATACGCACCGTTGTTACCGATGATGGACCTGTAGTGTATATGAACTCAGGCGACTGGATAGAGAACCTTACTGCACTAGAATGCAATGAAGGGAAGTGGAAGATCTATAGATATGCAGAAGACGTAATAGCAAAAGCTATAGACATAGAGAAGAAGCCTAAGCTGGAAGAAACACCTAAGAACCTTGCAGCAAGCCTGCTTCAAGAGCTCAGTATCAAGCGGGTGGGCAACTTCAATGGTTCAATAGAAGCAGCATAACACACTCCAATATATAACAGAAGTGAAGATCCTATTCGCAATACAAGGTACGGGCAATGGCCACTTAAGCCGTGCGCGAGATGTATATCCTGAACTGGCAAAGTATGGAGAGGTTGATGTGTTGATAAGCGGTATACAAGCGGATGTAAACTTCCCATATCCTGTGAAGTACAAGTTCTATGGCATGAGCTTCATCTTTGGCAAGCATGGTGGTGTTGATATCTTCCAAACTATCAAACGTTCTAATCTCTTCAAGCTTATAAGTGATGTACGGAAGTTACCTATAGAACAATATGACCTTGTAGTAAACGACTTTGAACCTGTATCGGCATGGGCATGTAAGATGAAGAACCGCCCCTGCATCGCACTAAGCCATCAAAGTGCAGTACTACACGAGAATGCACCCAAACCTAAGAATGCCGACTGGAAAGGTAAAGTAGTATTGAAGCATTATGCGCCTGTTAGTGCTGCATATGGGTTTCACTTCAAACCCTATGGGAACAACATCTTTACGCCGGTTATACGCCAGCAGATAAGAGACATCCAACCGAGCGACGAAGGCCATTACACCGTTTACTTGCCTGCATACGATGATGAAACCCTATTACTTCACCTCTCGCATTTTGAGCATGTAAAATGGCAAGTGTTTTCAAAGCATAATAAGCATGCATTCACTCAGAAGAATGTATCCATTCAGCCAATTGAGAATGATGCGTTCATTCGCAGCATGGCTTCAGCTACAGGTGTGCTATGCGGTGCGGGTTTCGAAGGCCCGGCGGAATCATTGTTTCTGGGCAAAAAGCTAATGGTGATACCTATGCAGGAACAATATGAACAGCATTGCAACGCAGCTGCATTAAAGGAGATGCGAGTACCTGTTATCAAATATCTGGGTAGAAGGTATTATAATGATATACGCTGGTGGCTGCAAGATACCGCTCGTATTCAAGTAAACTACCCTGATATAACAGCTGATATAGTGGCTCAACTCATGCACGAGCAGGTGGCACGTCTTGCTATGCCAACTATATCAGTAGCCTAGTTACTTGCCTTTGAAGGCAGGCTTGCGTTTCTCCAGGAATGCGTTAACACCTTCTTTGAAATCTTCGGTCTGGCCGGCTTCTACCTGCAGCTCTTTCTCAAGCTCAAGCTGTTGTTCCAGGTTGTTGGCAAAGGTGTGGTTCAACAACCGCTTGGTAAGTCCTATACCTTTAGTAGGCATAGTAGCCAATGTAGCAGCTATCTTCTTGCTTTCTTCCTCAAATGTCTCATCACTAAAGCTTTTATAGATCATACCCATGGCCACAGCCTCGTCTGCTGAAACCTTTTCGGCCGTCATCATCAAGGCAGCCGCACGTTGCATACCCACCAATCGTGGCAGGAAGAATGTACCGGCACTATCGGGTATCAATGCTATCTTGCTAAATGCCTGAATGAATGATGCACTCTGATTGGCTACAACAATATCGCAAGCCAGTGCTATGTTGGCACCAGCCCCCGCAGCCACGCCATTCACCGCGCATACAATAGGCTTCTCGATAGTGCGCAGACGCATAATGATGGGATTGTAATGCTCGCGCACTATGCGTTCCAGCTCAGGGCCGTTAGGGTCGGTTGCTTCAGCAAGATCTTGGCCCGCACAGAATGCCTTGCCGGAACCGGTAATGTATATGGCACGTACACTTCCGTCCTCATTGCAATCGTCTAAGTGTTGTTGCAATGAAATAGCCATTTCGCGGTTAAAGCTGTTGAACTTCTCCGGGCGATTAAGTGTAATGTAGCCTACACCATTCTCTTTGCTAAGTAATACAGTGCTCATGCCACAAATGTAGGGAGAAAATGTTGGGTGTAATGATGGTGCTGTGCTATCTTTCCATTTCAATTGATATAATGCTGGTCAAAGTATTTGGTAGTGCAGTATATGGTGTAGATGCACTCACCATCACCATAGAAGTAGATACACCCGGTGGTAAGCCCGACTATGTGATAGTAGGCTTGCCTGATAATGCCGTGAAAGAAAGCATAGAGCGTATTGTATCGGCCATAAAGAATGTAGGCATGGAGCGCCCGCGTATGCGACTGGTAGTGAACATGGCCCCTGCCGATATCAAGAAAGCAGGTGCGTCTTACGATCTGCCGTTAGCAATGGGCTGGCTGGCAGCATCGGGGCAGATACCGCATGAAGATCTGGGTAACTATATTATAATGGGTGAGCTTTCTTTAGATGGTTCACTGCAACCTATAAAGGGAGCACTACCTATTGCAATACAGGCAAGGGCGGAAAAGTTTAAAGGATTGATAGTACCTAAAGCCAATGCACGTGAAGCTGCTTTGGTGAATAACCTGGAAGTATATGGCGTAGAACATATATCGGAAGTAATAGCTTTCTTCGAAAAGAAGAGCGACCTGAAACCGGTACAGGTGAGCACACGTGAAGAGTTCTTTGATGCACAAAACCATTTTGAGCTCGACTTCAATGATGTAAAAGGGCAAGAGAACGTAAAACGTGCACTGGAGATAGCGGCTGCAGGCGGGCATAATGCCATACTGATTGGCCCGCCGGGTGCAGGTAAAACCATGTTGGCAAAAAGGCTGCCCACTATATTGCCACCCATTACCATACACGAAGCGTTAGAAACGACCAAAATACATTCGGTAGCAGGTAAGTTGCCTACCAATACATCGCTGGTAGCACAAAGGCCATTCCGCTCACCGCATCATACCATAAGCGATGTAGCCCTGGTAGGTGGGGGTGGTATGCCACAACCGGGTGAAATATCCCTTGCGCACAATGGCGTCTTGTTCCTGGATGAATTGCCAGAGTTCAAAAGGTCGGTACTGGAGGTAATGAGACAGCCGATGGAGGAACGCAGGGTATCTATATCGCGAGCAAAAGTGAGTATCGACTTTCCTGCAAGTTTCATGCTGATTGCATCTATGAATCCATGCCCTTGCGGATACTTCAATCACCCGGAAAAAGAATGTACCTGTTCGCCTGTAATGGTGCAACGGTATTTGAATAAAGTGTCGGGTCCGTTGCTGGACAGGATAGACCTGCATGTGGAAGTAACACCGGTACCATTCAGCGAACTTTCATCGCAACAAACTTCGGAACCCAGTACTAACATACGTGAACGTGTAATGAAAGCACGCGAGCGACAAGCTGCCCGATTTGAAGGGCAGGCAGGTGTATATAACAATGCACAGATGAGTAGCAAGCAGCTGAAAGAAATATGTGTGCTGAACCCAGTAGGACAAACATTGCTGAAGACCGCTATGGACAGGCTTAACTTATCGGCACGTGCATATGATCGTATATTGAAAGTATCGCGTACCATTGCCGATCTTGCAGATAGCGAAGATATAAGGCCGGAACATGTAGCAGAAGCTATACAATACCGCAGCCTCGATCGTGAAGGATGGGCGGGTTAACGCGTTGAGCTCAGGGCTTTCTTATATGTTTCTAAGAAACGCTCACGCGCTGCTTTGTGTTCAACGATAGGT
>JAEZIL010000173.1 GCA_023436685.1 Bacteroidota bacterium
TTGTATCAGAAGTGGGCGTAGGCACTGAGTTTATAATTGAAATACCGATAGCACAATAATTTTTGTACTTTACCTGAGGATTTGAGCGACAATAAAAAAATAAAACTGCTTTATGTAGATGACGAAGCTAATAACTTAATTAGCTTCAAGGCTTCATTTCGCTTCGATTACGATATACAAATAGCCAATAATACCGACGAGGCATTAAATATGCTGGAGCAACACAACGATATTAGCGTTGTACTTTCTGACCAGCGTATGCCTGATAGAACCGGTGTGGAATTTTTTGAAGAAGTAAGAAAAAAATTTCCTTATCCGGTGCGAATACTTATTACCGGATATGCCGATATTGAATCAGTAATCAGCGCTATTAACAGAGGGAATATATTCAGGTATATAAAAAAGCCATGGACGGATGTTGACATACGCTCGGCAGTAGATGAAGCTCATAAATTTTACATGGCTACCACTATGTTGGCAAAGAAAAATGAAGAGCTTCAAAAGGCATATACCGAACTGGATAAATTTGCATACAGTGCAACGCACGATATAAGGGGACCAATCTTAAGTATGCTTGGCATAATTAATATCGCAAAGGATACTGATGATAAGAACGACATTAAAAACATGCTGATAATGGTTGAAGAAGCTATTACAAAACTGGATAGCTATATCATCAGTCTGCACGACCACTATAACGTAAGGAGGGGAGAGTTGCAGATATCTAATATCAACTTTGATGAGGTGGTAAAAGATATGAATGCACTGTTTGAAGTAACAAGCAAGGTGGAAAATATTAAGTTTAGCACTAGCTTGCAGCAGGATGCTCCGTTCCGATCAGACGAAACATCTATTAAAATTATTATAACTAACCTATTGTCGAATGCTTTTAAGTACCAGAAAAAGTATGCTGAAGATAAGTTGGTTAATCTAGGTATTAAGATACATAACAATGTGTTGGAAATTATTGTTGAAGATAATGGTATAGGTATACCAGCTGAAAGTATAAATCATATCTTTAGCATGTTTTACAGAGGTGCACACCAGGAGTTTGGTTCGGGATTTGGCCTGTATAATGTAAAAGATGCCTTGGCTAAGATAAATGGCAAAATAGAAGTTGAATCGAAAGAAGGCTTAGGTACTAATTTTAAAGTAATTATTCCGGGAAAATAAATGAGCGACGAGAAACTACATTTTATAGTAATAGATGACAGTAAACTTGACTGTTTTATAGCTGATAAGATTATTCAAAATACAGGTCGCAGCGCGAGCATAAATACATTTCAGCAGCCAGCTGAGGCATTGGAGCATATAAAAAACGTAAATGCTACCAGAGAGGGTAAAACAATTGTATTTGTCGATATCCAAATGCCCATTATGAATGGATTTGAATTTGTAGAAGCTTTTGAGGCTTTGGACGAAGAGTTTAAAAAGCCATTCATAATATACATGCTCTCGTCCTCTATCAACGAGAATGATATTACCCGTGTCCGCAGATATCCATCAGTAAAACAGTTTTTGAATAAGCCACTGAGCGCTAAAACAATGGCTACTGTTTTAGAAGAATATTAGTTCTGCAGCACATATACAATACCCGACAATTTTCCCTGCATAACATCAGGCAACAGTTTCTTTAAAATTAATGCCGTGATGCGACAGCTCCGTTAATACGGGTTTGTATACCGATGGCATATTAGGTATTAGAACGCCCACGGGTGGGGTAACTTTTTTAGTTAGTACCATTTTAGCAAGGATACCCATAGGCAAACCTACAGTTTTAGCCATTGCAGAATATTCCTTGTTTTCGCCCTTTATTACCATGCTACTGGTAAGATTTATTTTCCGGTCCCTATGCACGTATTCTACATCGTGTTGCATTACAACCATATCTTTTTCTACCGGCGCCATTTCCCATTTTTTTAACAATGTTTGCAACAACACTTCAGCCGATGAGAATTTACCCGCTTGAAGTTTATCTTCATTAAACAGCCCAAGCCAGGCCAGCATTTGCATTACTTTGTCATCCTCACTTACATTCAGCTTACGTGCCACATGTTCAGTAAGTGAAACACCGTTGTTATACTCGGTTTTATTTTTTATCCAAGAAGTATAAGTTTGGCCCGATGTATCAAACAGATCTGTTTCATTCGTTAAGCCAAGACTTATTATGGCGTGCCAGCCTTTACAAAAACTAGGGTAGCGCAAAGTAGCACGGATAAAAGTTTTTATATCCGGCACATCGTAAAGATCCAGGTACCGTAGAGAATCGCGATTGGGGTAATATGCAAGCGACCCAAGATCATCAACTTTGATTCTCTTGTTATTGTCAAATATCTTTTCGTAAGGTACTTCAATATTCTTACCGTTTTGCAAGTATTTAGCACCACCCAAACCGGCTGTAATAATATTTTTAGGGTTCCAGCTAAATTTATAATGCCATGGGTTATCGTCCGATTCCGGAGCTACCAAACCACCACAATAGGATTTAAAAGAAGTAAGGCTGGCAGCAACCCTCTGAATGCTATGGATTATCTGGTTAGCAGTCATATGGTCTATACCAGGATCCAATCCCATTTCGCACATAAACATAAGGCCGGCAGCTTTAACCGCTGCATCCATTTCTTTCATTTCAGGCGAAATGTAAGATGAGGTGATCAGATTCTTTTTGTATTGTAAGCAATCTTTAGCCAGGTGGATATGCAAATGCGGTGGCATTAGGGATACAACGATGTCAGCCCTTTGTACCAAGGGCTTTCGTTGTGCCTCATTAGTTATATCAATAACAGCCATTTCTGCGAAAGAATGGCCGTTTATCTTTTCCGCAATCGAATTGGCGTCACCGTCTGCCACTATAACTTTCCATTTATGCCGTGGGGCATGAGACAATAAGTAATGGATTAGATATATGGAAGATTTACCGGCACCCGCAACCAGTATTGTATGCATGTTTCTCTTACAAAAAACTATCTTAATCTTCCTCAAAAGTAATAGTATTGTTGTTTTATTACAAAAAATCAATTATTTATCTTATTTACATATCTGTTAATTTATATTCGAATATTGTATGATCTGGTATAATTCCTCGGCTACGGTTGAAATGCTTAATGATATGAGCAAAAACACCATGAGTGAAATGCTTAATATTGAGTTTATAGAAATTGGTGATGATTATCTAAAAGCTACTATGCCTGTAAATAGTCATAGTAAACAGCCATATGGCCTGCTTCATGGCGGTGCATCGGCTGCATTGGCCGAAACTTTGGGTAGTGTAGCCTCCATGCTATGCCTTAATGCAGAGAAGCAAATATGTGTGGGTATAGAGCTAAATTGCAACCACATAAAAGGCAAAAGGGAGGGGTATGTTACAGCCATAGCCAAGCCATTACATACTGGTGCATCAACACATGTTTGGGATATAAAAATTCACGATGAAGATGGCCAGCTCATTTGTGTAAGCAGGCTAACTGTTGCAGTGCTAAAAAAGCCAGTAAATAAAGCTATATGAAGCAGCTAATCCGGGCTAAATAGGATATAGAAAAAGCTATGATTTTTTCAATGCTTTTTCATAGATAGTGATCCAATCTTGTGGTTTTATTTTCGATACCAGTTCGCCAATCAATTTATAAGGGATATCGTCCGTGTTTTTAAAGCGTATGCAGCTCTTTCCTATATCCAGCTTGCGTTTGCAATGTTTTGGATATTCGTTCGTAAACCACTCTAGCAAATCAGGGTCGCTATAGATGCCCATGTGGTATAGTGCTATGAAATTTTTTTGCGAGGCAAAACTTAGAAATGGGAGCGGCTGTGCAGGCTCGCAGTGATAAGGTGATGGATATAAGC
>JAEZIL010000207.1 GCA_023436685.1 Bacteroidota bacterium
GCTTAACAGTATGGGGGCACGTATTAGTGGTATAGGCTCTAATATGATATTGATAGAAGGCGTAGAAAAGCTGTCAGGTTGTACACATACATTGCTGGCCGATATGATAGAAGTAGGCTCGTTTATAGGCCTTGCTGCTATGACCCAAAGCAACCTCACCATAAAAAATGCCGGCATTCAGCACCTGGGCATCATCCCCGAAACCTTTCAGCGTATGGGTGTTCAACTTAACATCGATGGTGATGATATTCATATACCCGCACAGGATTCTTACC
Organism: Bacteroidota bacterium; assembly: GCA_023436685.1. GTDB lineage: Bacteria > Bacteroidota > Bacteroidia > Chitinophagales > Chitinophagaceae > Polluticoccus. Next base: position 276 of record JAEZIL010000207.1, read on the forward strand.
AGGTACAAAAATTTATCGATGGTTCTATACTTACGGTATACGATCATCCATGGCCAGGCTTCACGCCCGATCTGCTAAGTATTATCCTCGTAATGGCTACACAGGCAAAAGGCACAGTGCTTATACATCAAAAAATGTTTGAAAGCCGCCTGTTTTTTGTAGATAAGCTAATAGAAATGGGAGCCCAAATTGTGCTCTGCGATCCGCACCGTGCAGTAGTTATAGGGCTCAACCGCCAGCAACCGCTGCGTGGCATCCGTATGGTATCGCCCGATATACGTGCAGGTGTAGCACTGCTTATAGCTGCGCTTTCGGCCCAAGGCACCAGTATCATTGAGAATATAGACCAGATAGACCGTGGTTACGAACGCATAGACGAGCGCCTCAACGCATTAGGGGCAGATATAAAACGAATAGCATAATAAAAGGGAAGCAATGCTTCCCTTTTATTTATATCCACTTCTTCATTATTACTATCGCATTGTGCCCGCCAAAGCCAAATGTGTTGCTCATTGCATAATTCACTTCTTTCTGCATTGCTGTATTGGCTACCACTTCTATTCCTTCAGGAATCTCATCGCTTAGCTCCTCTATATTTATAGTAGGTGGTATCAGGTTTTCCTGTATTGCTTTAACTGTAGCAATAGCCTCAATAGCACCTGCTGCTCCCAGCAAATGCCCTGTCATCGATTTGGTGGCACTCACAGTTAGTGTTTTATTGGTACCTGCGCGCAGCGATGATAGCGCCATTATCTCGCTGTGGTCGCCCACAGGGGTCGATGTAGCATGCGCGTTCACATAGTCAATATCATTTACTGTGATACCCGCTTCTTCCATTGCCAGTTTCATAGCACGGTAGGCGCCTTCGCCTTCGGGGTGCGATGCTGATAGATGATAGGCGTCGCCCGTCATACCGCCGCCCACTACTTCAGCCAGTATGGTAGCGCCGCGTTTCATGGCATGTTCATAGCTTTCCAGTATAAGCGCACCTGCACCTTCGCCCATTACAAACCCATCACGGTATTTATCAAACGGGCGCGATGCGTTCTTAGGATCATCGTTGCGATGCGATAGTGCTTTCATCGATCCAAATCCGCCCATCGATGCCTGCGTGATACCTGCTTCCGATCCTCCCGTAACTATCACGTCCGCCTTGCCCCATTTTATATTGTTGAAGGCTTCTATCAGTGCACTATTGGCTGCGGCGCATGCTGTAACGGCTACATAGTTCACCCCTTTAAAACCATACTTGATAGAAATAAGCCCGGCCATTATATTAATGAGCATCTTGGGTATCAGGTATGGATTAAAGCGAGGGGTACCATCGCCTTTTACATATTCTTCAAATTGCTCTTCCAGCGTAGTGCTGCCACCCAGGCCCGATCCCCATATAACACCCACACGCTCTTTATTAATATCAGCATGTAACAGCCCCGATTGCTCCAGCGCTTCTGCAACACTTACCAATGCATACTGGCTGCATATATCATATTTGCGCGCTTCCCCTTTGGCAAAATATTGCAAAGGGTCATACCCCTTTACTTCGCAGGCAAAACGTGTTTTGAATTTCGAGGCGTCAAATTTTGTAATGGGGCCGGCGCCGCTTTTACCGGCTGCCAATGCTTCCCAGTATGCCGCTACATTGTTCCCTAAGGGTTAATGGTGCCCATACCGGTTACTACTACTCTGTTCATAATATATTGGGCGGCGAAATTACTTAGTTATATAATACCACAAAATAGAGTGTGCTTATTGCTGTGTATGGCAAAAAAATAGACGGCCTTGGCCGTCTATCTGTAAATATCATGCTTGTTATTAGAACAGTAGTATATTTTGGTCGAAGAAGAAGGTAAGCCTTGGCATTACCATCCATTCGCGGCGTAGCCCATCAGGGGCCATATCGCGTTGCACCAGCGGGTAAGCACCCGTTACATCCAGCTTCCATTCGCCATAGCGGCCAAAGCGTACAAATGCGCTACCCGCTACATTCAGGGTAAAGCCTTGAGAGCCATCCAGCTCACGGTATTTGTTGTTGATATCCTGGTACAGGTCGTTACGCAGGTGATAAAAAGCCAGCGGACCAGCGGCTATACCTGCACGGTTACCATAGTACTGGCCTTCTATGCGCATCATTACATCGCCATTGCGGTATAGCTTGCGCGACAGAGGATAATCGGCTGTGCTGTATTTCAGGTCGTTGTCTACCGAGAACCGGTTATAATCGTTTTCGTTATAGCGAATGATTGGTTGCTGGTAACCGGCCGAAACGTTCAGGTATTTTTTCCAGTGCATGCTTACACCTACTATCACATCGGTAGTACCACGGCTGCTCTGGTAAGCCATAGGCAATGCACGGCTCGATCCGTCAACTATTGTTGCGCTACCTGTTCCTATGTCAACACCACCTGTAAACTGCCAGGTAACCGCATCGGGATTAGGCAATACACGGGTATAGGCTACAGTAAGGTTACCCAGGCCCCCCACTTTGGCAAGATCGCCGTTTGTAGCCTGATACGGTAGTTTTACGTGGAAATAATCTACATCCGATGCAGCCAGGCGTACTTCCAGCTGAGGTATATGCAACTTAACACCTTGCTCCCCTTCTGAAAAAGTATGACCAACAGATATCTGCGACTTTTCGTTCTCAAATATTTCGTCGTCAATCATAACCGCCGATGCAGAACGCAAACCGCCTATGGTCGACAAGCCCGGGTCTGAATCGCCTTGTGCATGGCTAACAGTAGTAGTACCCAGCAGGGTAGCAAGGGTAAGGCCTAAAAAACTTGCTTTTTTAATGCTCATACAACAATAATGTGTGTCTCAAATATAGCTTTATATATGTGAAAGTCTAGGGGCAACCCCCTGATTTTTTAAAATTGCTCCAGCCCCAACCAGCTCGTACCACCCCATTACAATCACTAAAATGTAAAATATTGTACATTTTATAGTATATTTGCCATTATGTTGCTCGGCGCAGCGAAGCAAGCACCAGCGCCAGCAGGTTAATGAGTTCCGTAACGCGAGTCGTACAGCGTCTAGCTACATCGATCTGGCGGAGTGATCAGATCGATGGCCGTTTTTCTTTGTTACTTTCTTTTCGGCGAAAAGGAAAGTAAGTAGATGATAAAAGAATTGAATAATACATTAAACACTGTATTATCGTTGCTAAGTTTTGAAAAACATGACAAACAACATTTTAACCCGCAAACACCCTTCCACAGCACTTCTTACCCCAACATTGCCGCACGAAAAAATTTTTTTATGACAGAAAACTTAGCAAAACTTAGCAACAGATATGAACCCTGATAATATGTCGCATATCGCGGTTTTATTAAGCAATACATATGGTGTAAATTTGCCGCACACTTTTATATACTTCCCAACCTTGAGCAAGAAAAATAAAGGAAGGGCCGACGGGCTGGTGTATTCTACCAATTCCGACTATTATAACGATTTCCAGGACGATGAACCTGCAGCCGATACCCTGCCCAAAGAAAAGCAGAAGCTACGTGTAAAACTAGATACCAAACAACGCGCAGGTAAAATAGTAACCCTGGTGGAAGGCTTCATAGGTACCAACGACGACCTGGAAGCGCTGGGCAAACAGCTGAAAACCAAATGCGGTACAGGTGGCAGTGCCAAAGACGGCCTTATAATAATACAAGGCGACTACAAAGAAAAAATAATCAACTGGCTGAAGGATTGGGGTTATGCTTTAACCAAATGATAAACGTATTTTTGCGGCCTGAAACCAATTAGCTTATTAGCTGATATGATAATTAGCTATTGAACCAGGAAAGAGAACATAAAAAGAACATCAGCTAATCTGCTAATTAGCTAATCATCAAATTAGATATATGTTACAAGACATCAAGATATTGAACGAGAAGGAAACCAGGGGTGGTTTTGGTGAAGGCATTGCTGAAGCAGGCCGTCGTAACCCGAATGTGGTTGCGCTTACTGCCGATCTTGCCGGTTCGCTGAAACTGAACGAGTTCATAAAACTGTTCCCTGAGCGTTTTATACAGTGTGGTATTGCCGAAGCCAATATGATAGGTGTGGCTGCGGGTATGACCATTGGTGGTAAAATACCATACACTACTACGTTCGCCAACTTCTCTACATCGCGCGTGTACGACCAGATACGCCAGTCGGTAGCATATAGCAACAAGAATGTAAAAATATGCGCATCGCACGCCGGCCTTACGCTGGGCGAAGATGGTGCCACCCACCAGGTGCTGGAAGATATAGGTATGATGAAAATGCTGCCGGGTATGACAGTGATTGTGCCTTGCGATTTCAACCAGACCAAAGCGGCTACTATTGAAATAGCCGAATATGAGGGTCCGGTTTACCTGCGTTTTGGCCGTCCTAAATGGCCCAACTTCACACCTGAAGACCAGAAATTTGAAATAGGAAAAGCTCAGGTACTGGCCGAAGGTACCGATGTATCTATTATAGCA
>JAEZIL010000322.1 GCA_023436685.1 Bacteroidota bacterium
AAAAGTGAACCGCATTGCCGATTATATCCCCTTGCAAACACTGGATAGCGGCCCTGAAACTGGCGATGTATTAGTACTTGGCTGGGGCTCTACTTATGGTGCTATAAAAAGTGCCGCTGCCGAATTGCAGGCACAAGGCAAGAGTGTAGCCCATGCACACTTGCGTCATATGCGCCCTTTTCCTAAAAACCTGGGCGATATGCTGAAAAGCTATAAGAAAGTACTGATACCGGAGATAAATAATGGCCAACTGATAAAAATTATCCGCGACCAGTACCTGATAGATGCCGTAGGATATAACAAAATAAAGGGGGTACCAATAACCCGTACCGAATTGGTAAAAGCAATAAGCGAGCTGTTATAGCTCGCTTTCTTTTTTTAGATTAGTTTGGTCTATCACATACAGTGGCCTATCACGTACATTGTTAATGATGCGGCTAATGTATTCTCCTATCATACCCAGGCAAAGGAGCTGCACCCCACCCAGGAAAGTAATACTGATAATTGTTGATGCCCAGCCCGGCAGGGTTTCCTGATCAAAAAAGAAACCATATAGTGCATACAAAATAATGAAGAATGAAATGACACATACAGTGAACCCTAGCGTTGTTGCCACCTTCAATGGCGAGTCTGAAAAAGCAGTTATCCCATTGAACGCCAGCCTCATCATCTTTTTAAAAGGATAATTTGTTTGTCCAAATTTCCGCTCATCGCGTTCAAACATCACATAGGTGCTTTTGAACCCCAGCCATGCTATTTGTCCACGTATGTACTTATCCGATTCTTTCATCTTCTTAAGGTACTCTAACACATCGCGCGTTATGAGCCTGAAATCACCCACATCCAGTGGTATTTCAAACGATACAAGGCTGGCCATTAACCGGTAGAAAATTTTTGCAGTAACTAGTTTAAAAAATGTTTCTCCTTTACGTTTGCTTCTTTTTGCATAAACTACCTTGTAACCTTCCAGGTATTGCTGATACATTTCTTTTATCAGTTCGGGCGGGTCTTGCAGGTCGCCATCTATTGTTACTATAGCATCTCCACTTGCATGGTCCATACCGGCTGTTATAGCTATCTGGTGCCCGAAATTCCTGGAAAAACTTATGTATTGAAGTTTGCTGTTTTTAGCACATTCTTCTTTTAGCAGGTATAAGGACTTATCCCGACTCCCATCGTTCACAAAAATGATCTCGTAGTCTTGTGTTATCGACTCGGCCGCCGAAACCATTCGCGATACCAGTTGGCCAATGATCTGTTCTTCATTGAACACCGGTACTACTATTGATAGTGCTATTGGGTTATTAAGTTCCATGTTTATCAGAGCTCTAAAATAACAAGAATTTTCATGCTACTATTATTTGTGAACAGGATACCCCGTTATTTTATAAACTGTTACCCCATGATAGTCTCTTAAAACCTCGGTAGTAAACAACTTGTTCAGTCTGTCTTTAGTTTCTGTTTCCGATGCTGCCACTATACTCCCTGGTTTGCCATCCCAGCTAAATCCTTTTACAGTGTTTGCGCCATAATCAAACACTTTCATATACCAATCTATATTAGGGCTATAAATATCACACGCTATCAGGTAGCCCGCTATGCTATGCTTTCCATCTTTAGCATCTTTTAAAAAATAGGTCATATTCAATGTCTCCTTCCCCGTAACATTTAGTTTGTCATCCATAATGTCATTCAGAATATTTATATACGGCGCTACAAATGCAACTATTACAAATAACGGGGTTAATATATAGGTATTACCAATTCTTGGATAGCTACTCTCCCTTACAAAAGTGTATTCAGCATAAAGCAATACACCCGTAAAAATTGCAAACCATGGGAAGGCAGGCATACTATACCATTGAAGTTTTGTTTTTGCGATCGATATGATAAGCATAAGTACCGTAGCCATCAGTAAACTGAATTTTGTTAGTTCCCTTATCTCTTGATCTTTTGTTATAAGCCCGGTTATTATTCCCAGCATCATTGGCACCATCCATATAGTGTATTGACCCTTCAGCATTTCTTTCAGGTAATAGATAGGCGGACCCTCATGTTCTTCATTTACCTGCGCAAACCTACCCCCCAGTTCGTTTTCCCAAACGGCCTTTAGATAGCCGGGGTTATAAAGTTCTCTAAGCATATAATAGCCGCCAACCATAATTGCCAGCATTAAAAAACCTGAGTATAAATGCACCGATCGGAATATTTTTAAATTCTCTTTTCTTGCAAACATATAGAGCGCTAGTGCTGGCGTGAAAAATATTCCTGCCACACCTTTGGTAAGCACTGCCAATGCTATACAAAAAAAGGATAGATACAAGTATTTTACTCCGGTACTTTGCAAGTATAAATAGAAGAACAAACAGTATGCTGTAGTGAATAAGGTTAGCAATGAGTCGTAATCGCAGGTACGGGTTCCATGCAGCATTACATATCCTTTGCTGGTTATCAGCACCATGCATACCATGAAACCCAATAGCTCTCTCTGTAACTTTTTACTAAAAACCCAATATAAAAGCAGGCATAATACAAC
>JAEZIL010000349.1 GCA_023436685.1 Bacteroidota bacterium
GGATATCCCTTTGTATATCATAGCATTGGAGGGGAAGACAACCCCGACGAGCTACTACGTCGCGATTCAGCCAACTTTTGGTTTTCACCTGCAAACAATTTAGGATACGGCATTGTACGGCTGGCCCTACCTGCAGAAAAGCAGGAACCACTTGTAGCGCAAATCAGGCGTTTCTATAAAGAGCGTAAAAAATTCGATATGGATTTTGACCTGGCTACTGATGACCGTTTTTATTGTGCTGAGTTCGTTTCCAAATCTCTCAGTCTGGCCACTGGCGATAGCAATTACTTCACACCAACGTCTATATTAGGATATAGATATATGGGAATAGATGATCTATTCCTTAGCAAGCATGCCAGTTTCATTTGTCAAATAAGATATAAATAATACCTTTGCCGCATTGTAAACTGAAACTATATATGAAAAAATTATTGTTCTCTTTAGCCGCTGTATGCCTGCTGGCAATAACGCTGGTAAGCTGTAGTTCAAACAGCCCTAAGGCTTCTGCAGATAAATTCCTTACCAACCTGTATCACATGGACTACAAAGAAGCGAAAACTGTAGCCACTGAAGACACTAAAAAAATTCTGGATATGATGGAACAATTTTCCAGCATGATGCCAGATTCAGCAAAAGAGAACGCTAAAAAAATAAAAGTTACCATTAAGGACGAGAAAATTGACGGTGACAAAGCTGTGGTAACTTACACAACATCGGAAAGCACGACGGAACAAAAAGTAGACCTGGTAAAAGAAAACGGTAAATGGCTGGTTAAATATAGCAAACAAGATGGCGGTGGCGATATGAGCGAAGAACCGATGCCAACTGAAGAGCCAATGACCGATTCAACAGGGGCTCCCATAACACCTGCTGATGGTACTACGGCGCCAATTGACAGCCCGGTAACACAGTAAAAAGATATTACAACCTTAAATGAAAAAGCCATCCGTTCAGGATGGCTTTTTCATTTAAGCGAAGAAGACATACGCCAGCGAAATAGCAGTAAGAATACCTACAAGATCGGCAAGCAACATAGCTCCTATAGAATAACGCGTATTTTTTACCGAGACAGCCCCAAAGTAAACGGCCACAACATAAAAAGTAGTGTCGGATGACCCTTGTAGGATACCCGACAACCTGCCGGCAAAAGAATCGGGGCCATAGGCCTTCATTGTATCTATCATCATACCTCTTGCTGCACTGCCACTCATAGGCTTCACCAATGCAGTTGGTAAACCATCTACAAAACGGGTATCGGTACCAAGCATTTCGAAAAAGCTTTTTGCGGCGTTGATCACTACATCGAAAGTACCGCTGGTGCGTAGCATACTAATGGCAACCAGCATTCCTACCAGATAAGGAATAATGCGCACCGCTGTTTCGAAACCGCCCTTTGCCCCCTCCACAAAAGCATCGAAGATGTTGATCTTTTTATATACACCGCCCAATACGATTAAAAGAAATACCAATAGAATGATTCCGTTGCTTAATACAGACGAAAACGACTGCATAGCACTTGCATTAAGCGAAGTAAGGTAAACAACCAGCAAAGCAATAATGGCCGACAAACCACCTATCCATGCAAGTATTACCGGCTGAAACAAGTTTATTCTTTGTTTAAAAGCCACGATTACCATAGCAGCTATGGTAGCCACAAAGGTGGCTATCATACACGGCACAAATATATCTGTAGGGTCGGTGGCATGTAAAGCTGCGCGTGTAGCTATAATACTAACCGGTATTAAAGTAAGCCCTGACGCATGCAGGCATAAAAACATAACCTGTGCATTGCTGGCCCGTTCTTTATCGGGGTTTATCTCTTGCAGGCTTTCCCTTGCTTTAATGCCAAACGGGGTTGCCGCATTATCTAGCCCCAGCAGGTTGGCGGAGTAGTTCATCATCATATGCCCAAATGCCGGATGTCCTTTTGGTACTTCAGGGAAGAGCCTGGAAAAAAATGGCCCTATAATTCTTGAAAGCAATTGTACACCTCCTGCTTTTTCAGCAATACTCATAAAGCCCATAAATAAGGCCATAATACCAATAAGCCCGATACTGATATTTACAGCAGTTTTACAGGTTTCAATAATGCCATCGGCATTACGGGTTAGCTTTTTTTGGATACTCCGGTACGTATAAATGTTATGGGCAGCTACTGAAGATACAGGCTGTATGTTACCACCGGTAATGGCTATTGTGGCAGGGTGTATACTATCTTCCTGCAAATAACCATATCCTGCAAGGTGCCTGGTAAAAGCATCGACTGATGTAAAACCTGTGGCTGTATCAATGCCTACAATTTTATAATAAGTAGTATCGTAGGCATCATCGGCACGGCCGCTTACCATACGGCTATACATTTTAGGATCGGTTCCGGAGAAATATTTATAGCAGCCTACTGCTATTGCTATCAATATAAAGGCTGACCATATCCTGCTTAACGCCATATTACATGCTGATTACAGCATGAAATTAAGGTATAGCAGTTTATTATTACAGTGTTATTTGGTAGCTGTATATAAAGTACAAATACCAAATGTAAGTGGCCTTGCACTTGCTTGCCTAAACCCGCAGTGCTCCAACACGGTGCAAAAAGTTTTACCTTCAGGGAAAGCCATTACAGATTCAGGTAAGTATGTATATGCGCGGCTATGCCTGGATACTATTTTACCAAGTGCAGGTAATATATATTTAAAATAAAAACGATAGAGCTGCTTAACAGGAAATTGCTTAGGATGCGAAAATTCCAGTATTGCTAGCTTACCACCTGTACGCATTACACGGTTCATTTCTATAAGCCCTTTTTCAAGATGCTCGAAATTGCGCACACCAAACGCACAGGTTATAGCATCAAATGCATTATCAGCAAAAGGCATTTGCTCGCTATCGCCATTTTGCAGCTTTACAATTTGCGACAAGCCTTTTTCTTCCACTTTCTTACGCCCTATCTCCAGCATTTTATCGGCTATGTCAATACCCATCACATTTTGGGGTTGCAGTTTTTCAGCAGCTACAATGGCAAGGTCGCCTGTACCGGTAGCTACATCCAAAATGTTTATAGGCTTCACCTTTGCTGCTTCAGCTATAGCTTTTTTACGCCAGCCCTTATCGATACCCATTGACAGGAAATGATTCAAAAAATCGTAGTGGCCAGCTATGTTATTGAACATATCGGCTACTTGGGCTTTCTTGCTTAAATTTGAACCCGCATCCGGTAGTATCTTCGCTGCCGGATTCATTTTATCTTCATTCTGCATTATTGCAAAAGTACACTAAGGCTACCAATGGAAATACGCTCTGCTAAATATTTGATCAGCAGCCCTAAAGTAGAAGGCTGTCCTAAGCCCGATAAGCCGGAATATGCATTTATTGGCCGCTCAAACGTGGGGAAATCTTCGCTCATTAATATGCTGACCCGGCAAACCAAGCTAGCCAAAACATCGGGCAGCCCGGGTAAAACCCAACTTATCAATCACTTTTTAGTAAATGATGAATGGTACCTGGTAGATCTTCCCGGATATGGATATGCAAAAGTTTCGCAAACCCAACGCGCTGCATGGCAAAAAATGATTGATGGCTACCTGCAAAAGCGTGAGAACCTGGTAAATGTATTTGTATTGATAGATAGCCGCCACGAACCTCAAAAGCTGGATCTTGATTTCTTAAGGAAGCTAGGCGAATGGGGGGTACCTTTTAGCCTTGTATTTACTAAATCGGACAAGAGTACACAGAGAGAGAGCCATAAAAATGCCCGGATATTCATTGAGGAAATGAAAAAGGAGTGGGAATTTATACCACGTAGCTTTATCAGCAGTGCGGTTAAATTTAACGGACGCAAGGAAATACTGGCATATATAGAGGAAATGAATGCTATCTACAAAGAAGAAACTTCAAACCCGAAACCGGAATAATGAAGCAGCTAACCTACCTGGCACTTATAGTTGTGGCACTGCAAGCCTGCAGGCGTGATAATACAGATAATGCACTGGCAAAAGATAATAAAGATGTTGCCAATGCTATTTTCCGTTCTTTCAATGCGCGCAACTGGGATAGCGTAGCCTTTTACTATACTGATACCTGCATTTTTTTAGATCCTGCTTTTGGTAACAACTATATACACAAGAGCCGGGCGGATATTATTGCACAACACACGGCAATGCTTGCAACTACCCCTGATATACAAAGGGAAATTAAAGGTTTATACACCGATAGGAATACTGTAGCCATAGAATACATAGAAACTGCAGGTAATCTAAACCCGAAAGCCAGGCCATGCTGCATGATACTTACCCTTAAAAACAGAAGGGTACTAAAATCTGCAATATATTACGATAAGTAATTATTGCTTTTGGGTATACGGCAGCATTTCCTCCAAAAACTTACGCTCATTGCTAAGGCGGGGTACCTTATGCTGCCCACCAAGTTTGCCTTTATCTTTTAGCCACTGTTTGAACCCATCTTTAGGCATACTATGTACAATAGGCATGCGTAATGCTATATCCTTATGGCGTTTTGCCTCGTAATCAGAATTTACTTTTTTCAGTGCACTATCCATTGCTTCTGTAAATACACCGAGTGGTACAGGCAAATGTTCAAATTCAATGATCCATTCGTGTGCCCCATTGCTTTCGCCCGTCATATATACGGGCGCAGCGGTATAGTCGTTTACTACGGCCCCGGTTTGCTTACATGCCTGGGCAATAGCGTAGTCAGAATTATCTACAATTACTTCTTCACCAAAAGCATTGATAAAGTGTTTTATTCTGCCGCTTACTTTTATGCGGTACGGGTCAAGCGATGTAAACTGCACAGTATCGCCTACAAGATAACGCCACAGGCCGCCATTGGTGCTAATGACTAATGCGTAATTTTTACCAAGTTCTACTTCTTTCAAAGTAAGGGTTTGGGGATGTTCCTTGCCGTATTCTTCCATTGGCATAAACTCGTAATAAATGCCATGATTCAGGAAAAGCAATAGCCCATCGCTATTAGGATCGTCCTGTGCAGCAAAAAAACCTTCTGAAGCATTATAGGTTTCCAAATAATGCATTGAAGGTGAAGGAATAAAAGCCTCAAACTGCTTGCGATAAGGTACGAAACTTACCCCGCCATGTATATATAGCTCCAGGTTGGGCCATACTTCATGCAAATGCTTAGCCCCCGATATTTCAAGTATTCTTTTAATAAGAACAATAGTCCATGTAGGCACGCCTGCTATATAGGTAACATTTTCCTGCATGGTTTGGTGGGCCATCTTTTCTATTTTCTGCTCCCACTCGTCCATAAGTGCAATAGAAAGATCGGGTGTGCGCACCCATGTACTGTAATACGGCATATTTTGCAGCATTACAGCCGAAAGGTCTCCATAGAATGAATCTGCATTTAGTTGATTTATCTGGTGGCTGCCCCCTATCACAAGGCATTTACCATCCATAACCCGGCTCTCAGGATATTGCTTAAAATACAAGGCATGTACATCCTTTCCTCCTTTATAATGGTTGTCATCCAACGATTCTTTGCTGATGGGAATAAACTTGCTTTTATCGCTGGTAGTACCGCTAGACTTTGCAAACCAGGAAATTGTGGAGGGCCAAAGTATATTCTGTTCGCCTTCCAGTATACGTTGTATACATGGCTTAAGGCTTTCATAATCGTTTATAGGTACTGCTTTTTGATACTCAGCAATACTGCTTATGTTTTCAAAGCCGTACTTTTTGCCATATTCGGTAAACTGGGCAGTACCAATAAGCGCATTAAAAACTTGCTGCTGGGTATCTATCGGATTCAGCATAAAGTTATCTATCGCACTTTGGCGTAGTTTAAAAAAACCCTTTAATGCCGGGCTGATAATACTCATCTCCTGATCTTCCTTTTTGAGTTTTAATGACCGGTATTTTTCTCCTGTCTTAAAGTTAATATTATTTGCTAGGGTTGTAATCTTTTCTTTTTAGCACAAAATGCTGCCCAAGATATACTTTCCTTACTTGTTCATCATCAGCAAGCTCTTCAGCCACCCCTGCCTTTAATATTTTACCTTCAAACAAAAGGTATGCCCGGTCGGTGATAGATAGTGTTTCCTGTACGTTGTGGTCGGTTATTAAAATGCCTATGTTCTTAAATTTGAGACGGGCAACGATAGCCTGTATATCCTCTACAGCTATTGGGTCAATACCTGCAAAAGGCTCGTCTAACAATATAAATTTGGGGTCAACAGCTAAAGCACGTGCTATTTCGGTACGTCTGCGTTCTCCCCCACTCAATACATCGCCCGGGCTTTTGCGCACATGTGTTAACCTGAACTCTTCCAACAGCGACTCCAGCTTCTCCTTTTGTTGTTCTTTGCTAAGTTTCGTCATTTCCAGCACGGCAGCAATATTATCTTCTACCGATAGCTTTCTAAACACCGATGCTTCTTGCGGAAGATACCCTATGCCCATCTGCGCTCTCTTATACATAGGCAGCTTAGTGATGTTCTGATCATTAAGATACACTTCACCTTCATCTGGTTTTACCAGGCCCACTACCATATAAAATGAGGTAGTTTTGCCCGCGCCATTAGGCCCTAGCAAACCTACTATTTCACCTTGGTTTACCTCAAAGGAGACATTATTCACTACCGTACGGCTACGGTATTTTTTATATAATCCCTTTGTATATATAGTAAGCTTGTCGTTATTCAAGACGTGGCCTGTTTTCAACAAAAGTAGCCCAAATGTCGCATTCATAACGTGTTATAAAACAAAAAGCAAAAAAGAGACGGGAATATATATTTTTGCTGACTGTTTATGAAAGTAACGCAATACCTGCAAGAGGCAAAGAAGCCCATCATATCGCTTGAGATTTTACCACCCACAAAAGGTAAAAGCATTGATTCTATATATGCACATCTGGATCCGTTAATGGAATTCAAACCGGCGTTTGTAAATGTTACTTACCACCGGGCTGAACAGGTTTATAAAAAACGTGCAGATGGCAATTTTGAACGGGTTGAAATACGGAAACGACCCGGCACAGTAGGTATTTGCGCGGCCATAATGAATAAATATAAAGTGGAAGCCATACCCCACCTGATATGTGGTGGTTTTAGTAAAGAGGAAACAGAAAACGCCCTAATAGACCTGCACTTCCTTGGTGTGAAAAATGTATTGGCACTACGTGGCGATGCGGCAGCAAACGAAAAATTCTTCACCCCGCACCCTAATGGCCACAGGTATGCTGAAGACCTTGTGCAGCAAATAATTGGCTTGAATAAGGGTAAGTATATGGAAGAGGATATTATGGATGGGGTGAAAACAGATTTTTGCATAGGTGTGGCCGGCTACCCTGAAAAGCATCTGGAGGCACCTAACCTTGACACAGATATTTACTACCTGAAACGTAAAATAGAATTGGGCGCTGACTATGTTACTACCCAAATGTTCTTTAACAATAAGCACTACTACAGCTATGTACAACGCTGTGCGGACAATGGTGTAAATGTGCCCATTTTACCGGGCCTGAAACCTTTAACAAATAAACGCCAGCTGAGCATGATACCCAGCATATTTAATGTGGAGGTGCCTGTAGAATTATATACTGAAATGATGAAGGCCAACACAGCAGAAGCTTGCGATAAAGTGGGCGAAGAGTGGCTGCTGGAACAATGCCGCGATCTTTTAAAAAATAATGCTCCCGTATTACACTTCTATACACTGGGAAAGCCAAATGTGGTATATAACGTATTGAAGCGGCTCTTCTAATTATTGGAAAAGCTGGGGGCTGTATTTAAAGCACCAAAATCTTTCAGTATATCTTTTAAAATATCAATTCGCACCTGCCCCCATGGCTTGGATGCATCTTTTGCCGGTACTTCAAAGTTCATAGCGAAAAAGTAAGGGTAGAGTCTTTCTCCTGCCTTATTCATTGAATTCTTATGTTCCTTTACACGCTCTATTTTCTCTACAAAGCCTACCACCCAAAGAATGTCTTTATTCGGTAACTGCGCCCAGCCAGTTTTATAGTATAACTTATTGCCCAAAGTATCTTCGCGCAACATCATGCTTTTCACTATGCGTTGCGTACGTTCTGCAAAAGGCAATTCATAAAAGTATAACCTCTTTACAAATCCCAGCTGCTCATCGGCAGATATTTGGAGGCTGTCATTCAACCAAAACTGATCTATACCCCCACCTATACTTTTATTACCATAATTTGCTGTATCCAGGTAGTGTTGCATATACTCCGGGCCTATACGCCTTGCCAGTTCCTGAAAGTAGCCTACATTACTTAGCTCAAATGCTTTGCGCATACTCATATCCTGGTTCCATTCAGGGCTAAAGCGCTGTACACTATCCCATTTTATTATTAGGTTCTCATCGGGCGCAATAGAAGTTTCCAGCCCAACCAGCGAGTTAAATATTTTAAATGTAGATGCAGGAGTAAACCTTTGCAGGCATCGTTCCTTGTTATAGTAGTGTACAGTTTCATGATTGTTATCCCTCAATATGAAACAGGCATTTTTTATGCCATTCCGTTCAAAATACCCTGCCCAATCATCGTGATTGTGTACGCGGGAATCGCGGCAGGAAGTAAATAAAACAATAGAGAACAGGCATAAAAAAAGACTATAGCGCATGTGTGTATGATATTGCACGGCAAAGGTAAGGCCACCTTATGGTATTTGGGCTATAAATTCAGGAATTTATAAGCTATTTACTGCTATCTTTGCAGCCATTTGTGAGTAGACTTGTTTTAATAAATGTGAAATGGCAGCAGTATTATTATTCTTTTTCGGACATCATTATTTCTCTCTTTTTTTCCAAACGTTCTTTCAGCACCGTTATGCAGCACACGCAGCGCTACGCATGAGTAAAGGATGGGAGCGTTTCTTTTTCGTTTGCACCTATATTGCCCAAGGTTCATCGTACCTGAGCCCACGAGCATATGCAATAATGCACAGGTTGCACCATGCTCATACCGATACCGAACTTGACCCCCACTCGCCATCGTATTCAAAAGGATTGATGGATATGATGCTGAAAACCTGGCGCTACTATGCCGGTATATATTCTGAAACAATACCAGTAGAAGATAAATACAAGAAAAATGTACCCGATTGGAGGTTAATGGACAAGATTGGCCACTCCTGGGCATCGCGCATATTCTGGGTATTGGCATATGGTAGTTTTTATTGGTTTTTTGCGCCATCAGCCTGGTTCCTGCTCCTGGTACCTATACACATGTTTATGAGCCCTATACAT
>JAEZIL010000353.1 GCA_023436685.1 Bacteroidota bacterium
CCATTCTTCATTTCATCATATTTACTTTCCCAAAGGGGTATGGTGGGATAAATTGAATAATAAGTTATCAACCAAAATTGTAGCTATTTCTGCCCTTGTAAAAAAGATATTAGTAGAGTGGGAAGGCGTACCAGAAGAGAAGGTAGTACTAATACCTCATGGCTTTAAAATGGAGGCTTTTGAGCAGCCCGACGAAAATAAAGTAATTGCTCTAAAACAGAAATATAATCCTACAGGTAAACGGCCCGTAATAGGGGTTATATCTCGTTTTATAGAGTTAAAAGGCGCGCAGTATATTATTCCGGCATTTAAAAATCTGCTAGAGAGTTATCCCGATGCATTGATGTTACTATTTAATGCACATGGAAATTATGAAGCAGAAATAAACAGACTATTAGCAGATTTACCTGGAGGTAGTTACAAAGTAGTAACATTTGAGCCCGATATTGCATCACTTTACGGCGTGTTTGATTTATTCGTACATGTACCTATTGGTGATCATTACGAGGCCTTTGGCCAGATATATGTGGAAGCTTTGGCCGCAGGTGTCCCATCCATATTTACACTTTCCGGCATAGCCCCCGATTTTATTGAACATAAGAAAAATGCCTGGGTAGTACCATATAAAGACACTACTGCTATTTATGAGGCAATGACTACTTTGCTTGCTGATAAAGATTTGGTAGATTCAATAACAACTAACGGGAGGTTGAATGTCCACGAGACATTTGGCTTGAAGCGTATGATAAAAAAACTGGAAGAGTTATATGTCCAATCCGTTTATTAGCGTCATAGTGCCTACATACAACCGTGCTACGCTTATTGCTGAGACGTTAAGGTCTATGCAGAACCAGCAGTACGACAACTATGAAATAATTGTAGTGGACGATGGTAGTACAGATAACACCGAAGATGTGGTAAAAAGTGTAGCAGATATTCGTACACAATATGTACGCAAGCAAAATGGAGAACGTGCAGCCGCACGCAACTTTGGTGCAGCTTTGGCAAAAGGTGCCTATGTCAACTTTTTCGATAGCGATGATATTGCACTGCCCAACCATTTGTCTAAGGCTGCAGAGCTAATATCGAAATACAAAATGCCGGAGTGGTTCCATCTGGGTTTTGCATGGGCCAATAGCAATAAAGAGATTTTTAAACGAGTAGATAATTATAGCGGCGATACACTGAACAATATTATACATAAGGGTAACCCATTTGGCTGTAACGACGTATTTGTAAGAAAGGATATTTTCCTGATGCACAAATTCAATGAAGACCGAAAGCTTACGGCTTCAGAAGATTACGAGCTATGGTTACGTTTAGCGGCAAGGTATCCACTTTATTATAGTAATGAGATTACCTCGCTGCTTATAGATCATGCCCAGCGTAGTGTTCGTAATGTAAAGGTCGATGTTCTTATAACAAGAATGCGGTCCCTAGTGCATTATATTAATGAAGACGAGGTAGCAAGAAAATATTATGGCAAAAAATTGAAGAGTATTGAGATGGATTGTGATTCATATATTTCATTGCATTTATCTGAAGTGCCCAAATATAAGCTGGTAAGCGCCAAGTACTTACTTAATGCAATTGGAGATTCAACCACTATATTTGGTAACCGGAGGTTTTTGGCAATAATCAGGAATTTATTATTCAGGTGGTAACAGCAGAAATTTATGTGTGGTATAGCAGGCGCTTTTTCAAAAAATAATTTACAATACAATGCATTAGTTCATGCTACTGATGTGTTGGCTCACCGCGGGCCAAACAGCAAAGGTTATTATAGCGACGATGCAGGGAATGTATTTTTGGGACATAGAAGATTAAGTATCCTTGACCTTACCGATGCTGCTATACAACCTATGCATTCGGTGGATGACAGGTTTGTAATGGTTTATAACGGTGAGCTGTATAATTACCTTCAGCTTAAGAGCAGGCTTCCGGGACATAACTGGAAAACACATGGCGATACTGAGGTGATTGTTGAATTGTTTGCCGCTTTTGGTCCAGAGTGCTTTTCCTGGTTCAATGGTATGTTTGCTATTGCCATATACGATAAGCAAGAACAGAAGCTATATATAGCCCGCGATCAGGTTGGCATAAAACCTATATACTATTATTGGGATAATGAGACGCTCGTATTCGGCTCGGAATTGAAAGTGATAAAAGATTATTGCCGCGAGGCGGGTGTGATGCTTCTAACCAATAAAGAAACAATAGCATACTTCCTGCACCTGGGTTTTATACCGGAACCGTTGAGTATTTATAACAATGTATATAAATTCCCATCGGCACAGTATGCCGAACTAAGTGCCGGTTCCGGAGCATTAAAATTTACAACTTACTGGCAGGCAAAAGATCATTTTCTCACCAATACAATAACTAACGAAGTAGAAGCTACTAAAAAATATAAGGACATTGTTTACGATGCTATACAAGGGCAAATGATAAGCGATGTACCCCTGGGCACCTTCCTTAGTGGTGGTATTGATTCAAGTTTAGTAACTGCTGTAGCTTCAAAATTATCAGCACATAAAGTAAGAACATTCAGTATAGGTTTTAACGAGCCTGCTTTTGATGAGTCTGGATATGCAGCCGATGTTGCTAAACATTTAGGTACTGAACACCATACATTTAAGGTGTCTGTAAATGATATATTAGAATTAGTACCAACCCTGCTAGATGCTTATGATGAGCCATTTGGTGATTCTTCTGCGTTTCCTACCATGCTTGTATCAGAATTAGCCCGTCAACAAGTTACAGTTACATTATCAGGCGATGGTGGGGATGAAATGTTCCAGGGATACGGCATGTACACATGGGCCAACCGTTTAGATAAACCATTTGTAAAAGCTTTTCATAAACCGCTATACTACCTCACTCAATTGGGCAATGCACGTATTAAACGCGGAGGGAAAATATTTAACTATCCAGCTCAATCGCGTGTACATTCCCATATCTTTTCGCAAGAGCAGTATTTCTTTAGCGAGCAGGAACTGAATAAGCTGTTAATTAAGCCATCATTCGATTTTAATAGTATTAATGATATAGTCAATCCCGAAGGTTCTTTAGCTGCAGAACGACAAGCATTTTGGGATTTTGAACATTACCTGAAAGATGACCTGCTGGTAAAAGTTGATCGCGCCAGCATGCAATACTCGTTAGAAACCCGTGTGCCGCTTTTAGATATAAACCTGATAGAGTTTG
Source organism: Bacteroidota bacterium (assembly GCA_023436685.1). Taxonomy (GTDB): domain Bacteria; phylum Bacteroidota; class Bacteroidia; order Chitinophagales; family Chitinophagaceae; genus Polluticoccus. The sequence goes on from JAEZIL010000353.1 coordinate 3,208, forward strand.
CTCTGAACCTGGACTACAACCTAAAAGTAAAAGAAGGGTACGGCACTAAATACCTGATGAAAAAAGTATAGTACGAACTGGTTCCTCGGCAGCTGTTCGAAAGGCCCAAAAAGGGATTTTCAATTCCGTTAAAAGATTGGCTATTGGGACCGTTAAGTTATATGATAACGGATTACCTTAATGAACAAGTTATTACAGAGTTTGGTGTAGTTGATAATAGTGAAGTGCAAAATTTAGTTAAGCGCTTTAAAACAGGTGAGGGTTTTCTGTATAACCGTATCTGGGTACTGACGATACTGCATTGGTGGCTAAAGAAAAATAAAATATAAATTTGGTTTATGGACAGCAAGTTGGCCGTATTCGTTATCAGTTTGAAAAGGTCGCCGGAACGTAGGGAACATGTTAAAAAGCATCTTGATAGCATTGGCCTGGAATTTGAATTTTTTGATGCTGTATACGGGAAGGAGCTTTCGGAACAAGAAATGAATGAATTGTGTGACAGAGAGGCAATCAAAAACTCCCCCAACTGGCTTACACCAAGTGCTATAGGGTGTTCATTGTCTCATTATTATGTATATAAGGAGATCATTAAGCGCAATTTACTTTACGCATTGGTGTTGGAAGATGATATTGTATTCAATAAAGATTTCGTTTCCTGTCTGGATAGTACAGCTAAGCAAATGAAGGAGATTGAGATCATGCTGCTATATTACCAAAGCTGGGATCCTTTAAAGTTAAAAACAGATAGTAAAAAGCAGTTGTGTAAGAGCTATGTTACTTATAAACCTGCTGATATGTACCAACCGATATGTGCGGCTGCATACCTGATAACTAATGCAGCCTGTCGCACATTATCTAATGTAATATTGCCCGTGCGTCTGTGTGCAGACACTTGGGGTAAGTTTGCAGAACTTAATGGGTTTGAACATTTTTCCTGTGTATATCCACGCGCCGTAGATACTACCGATGCTAAATCCACAATAGATTATATTGGTAACTCCCGCCTGGCAGGTATTATGCGCTGGGTAGATAAATATAAGGTATTTCCTCTGTATCAAATGTTGAAATTGAAACGCAATAGAAACAGGCATAAGATGATGAAAGTTCAATTTGTTTCTTAATGGTAGCAACTGTAAAAGATAATGTGCTGTTTATCTCGTACGATGGCATGACCGACCAGTTAGGCCAATCGCAAATATTGCCTTACTTATTCGGTATATCAGCAAGCGGCAAGTACAATGTCACACTGCTTAGCTTCGAAAAGAAAACACGCCTGGAGCAGTATGGTGCACATATAAAGAAGATATGCGATCAAAATAATATCGACTGGCAGCCACAAATCTTTCATACAAAGCCACCTATACTAGCTAAGTATTACGACCTCTACAACATGAAGCAGAAGGTATTCAGGTTGTATCGCAAAAAGAAATTTAAGCTTATCCATTGCCGTAGTTATTTAGCAATAGAAATTGGTCTTGCACTAAAAGAAAAATATGGTTGTAAGGTTTTGTTCGATATGCGGGGGTTTTGGGTAGATGAACGTGTAGATGGAGGTTTGTGGGATATAAGTAAACCCCTGTATAAATTGGCGTATAAAGCTTACAAAAGAAAGGAAAATCACTTTATTACCCATTCCGATCATATTATCAGCCTTACACAAGCCGGTAAGGCTGAAATGAGGAAATGGGAAGGCTATAAGCTCAATATACCCATTACAGTAGTTCCTTGTGCAGCCGATTTTGATGTGTTTTCGTTGGTGAAGGAAGGTGAAAGGGCACAGGCAAGAGGAAAATTAAACTACGGTAAAGATGACCTTGTTATAAGTTATTTAGGCTCTTTAGGCACTTGGTACTTGCTTAATGAAATGCTTGACTTCTTTAAGGCGGTAAAGCAGCAATATGTCAATGCAAAATTTCTTTTCCTGACAGCGGAACCGGCTGAAATGATATATAGTAAAGCAAGGGAGAAAGGAATTAATGCCGAAGATATAAAAGTCATGTTTGCAAATCGGAATGAAGTAGCACTCCTTACAAAGTCGTCAGATATGAGCCTATGCTTTATAAAGCAAGCCTATTCAAAATTGGCTAGTTCGCCTACCAAGTTGGGTGAATTATTAGCAATGGGTATACCGGTAATATGCAATGGCAAAATAGGAGATGTTGAGAAGATAATAGAAATGACAGGTGGAGGGATCGTTATGCCAGAATGTAATGAACTCTATTACGAGGAAGCCGTAAAACAATTTCCCCAAATGCTGGCACACTCACCGGCAGATATACGTAGCAAAGCTTTGGAATACTACGATCTGGGGAAAGCTGTGCAAACGTATCTTAACGTGTATGATGAATTATTAAGCAATGGCTAACGAAGCAAAAAATATAGCGCTATTTGATGTTTGTGATACCCTGTATTACTCCAATACAACATTCGACTTTATTTATTATTACCTGAAAACCTATAAGCCTGGGAGCCTGGTCAAATTCAAACGCTTGCTCAATCGCAATTCATTAGGTTTCTGGTTCAATATCGCCATTGCTAAATTTATAGGTATTGATGTGATCCGAAACAGTGCCATAAAAATGCTGAAAGGAGAGCGTAAGGAAGATCTGTATAAAGCAGGTAAAGAATTTGCCAAGATGCTAACTTCCCATAAAAAAATTGAGGAAACCCACAGGCTTATGGAGAGTTACCAAGGTAATGGTTATCGTATTATATTAGTTTCTGCCAGCATCGATCCTGTAGTGCATAGCATAGCTGAAGAACTTGATTCAAGCTATTTCAGTACGCTACTCGATTACGATAATAATGGCATTTGTACAGGCACCATATTGCGCGACCTTACCGGGAAGAAATATGAAACGATTCGCGAACAAATGGGAAGAGAGGGTGTGCAGCAAATTGCAGCAGTATCGGATAATAGTACCGACAGGCCATTGCTAGCGATAGCACAGCAAAAACATATAGTTGTTTATCGCGAAGCCGATAAAGATATTTGGAACGGTATGGACGGAAGTTTCATCTTATTAAAAAAGCGGCCCTATTTATATGAATGAATTGTTTCGATATCTTTTTCCATTTACATACTTCTGGCGTAGCCGCCTTACAGGTAAAAAGGATTTCCTGTTTCATTTTTGGTATGAGTGGTTGATATGTGTACTATTGCTTGCTTACAATGCTGAATGGAATATATTGCTGGCAATAAAGCAATTTTTGCTGGGTTACTTTGCGTTTATAAGTATATACGAATTAGGTTATTTGGCAAACGATATATATGCTGTACGAAACGAAGAAAAGCCCAGGTTGCGTATTAAAAATTTCAATCCGCCTAACAGCACTATATTTATCTGGGTTGTATTTCGCTTGCTTTTATTTATTGGTATTGCCTATTATCTGCAAGTATTAAGCAACAATATATGGTGGTTCTTCTATTTAGGCCTTGTAGTAGTGTACTACTTGCATAACGTACTTACCAATAAGCAGCTGAAGCTGGCAACTTTTTTTCAATTAGCTTTCTTCCGCTTTTTTGCGCCTATATTTATTTTTATGAAGCCCGAATTGTGGCAGCTGGTATTATTGCCGGTATTGATCGATTATGTATTATACCGTAGTCTTACTTATATGGATAGTAAGGGATTGCTTAACATGCCCGACAGGCCATTGATAAAATTTAAGATAAACTATTATGTGCTATTTTCTTTTATAATATTATTTTTTGCTGCTTACCAGCAAAATTACTTTCCTGTCTTAATTCATGCATACTATCTTATTTTTTGGCTAGGCCTTACTGCAATTACAAAAAACAGGGATGCCATTCAAAACGACTAGTTACCAAAAAAAGAAAAATTTGCGTTTGGGTGGGTTGTACTTGAAGTACATAATGACAAGGGCTGCGCCATAAAACGGTAAACAGGGTATACGGTAGCGAGATAATGTACCAAAATTAAAAGAGGACAAGCCCACTGCAAATGCAAATATAAAAGTGAAGATGAGGCAGAACTGAACATTAGGATCTTCAGAAATAGCCTTCCAGGTTTTAGCCAGGCCAAGAGAGAATATCACCTTAAGCGTTAATACTAGTATGGCAAGTGCCTCAAAAGCTGAAAGAAACTGGATGATCTTTTTGGTTTCCCATATATACGGCCTGAATAGGGATACATTTACTGCGGCCGGAAATTTCTTTAGCATTCCTACAATTGAAGGGTCAAACTCACCAAGGTTATAAGTTGCACTTTGGTCGGCCGATGTAGCATTTATCCAGTCGCGGGTGGTTACTACCGTATTGGCTACATTTTCAAGAGAATATTTTCCAAGGCTGGCCGACAGGCGCCCACTTAACAAAACAAATCCGGCTACCATGACAGCTCCAAGAGCACCTTTGATAAGAAAGCGTACAGATTTTAGTTTGATTTTATGTAGGTAATTAAATAAGATCCACAATGCAAGTGCTGGGGCAAAGGCCATCAAAATATACACTTTAACCTTGGCAATTAGAATAAAGCTCAATAGCCATAATGCCACATAGCTCAGCTTCAGTTGCCGTATGTTTAGCATTCTAAAGGTTGTATAAGTGAGCCAGCCAATAGCAAACATGCAGATTGTATCCTTAAATATACCAGACCCCCACATGAAAGTGCTTGGTATGAAAAGTATTGCTATCGCCAGTTGCTTCGATAGGTGCGGATACTGTCCTGCAAAGGTTCTGTATAATGCCCATACACCTGTATATGAAAATGCCGCAAACATTACTGACGTAGGTAAGTAAGTAGTAAATGTGAAAGCCCCGAAAAAAGCAGCCAGTCTTTCAACTGTGAACTCTGCAGAGGAATCGTACCAGTACAGTTGCGAAAGGTATTCAGCATAATCTCCATCGTACCAGTTAGGAATATGAAGTATAAGCCCGAGCCATTTGAAAATGGACTCCTTCATAGCGCTATTAATGATTTGAGTATGCTTAAAATACTCCATAGTATCACCATAACCACCATAGTAATATTGATATAACATACCAATACCTAGGGCACCAATGATTTTTACAGTAAGGCCGGGTATAAAATAAGGATGCCAGGGGTGGTTCCAGGGATAGTATTTGGCGCGTATTTTAAAGGCAACCGTATATATCACAACAAGATAAAACGGCAATAAAAAGTAATCTAATAATGTGATATATTGCGGCATATACTATCTCGAATTATACAAAAGTTAAAGGTGATAGTATTGTAATTATTATGTGTGGAATCACTGGTTATTATGCGTTTACAACAAAATCTGCTGCCAACTTAACAAAAATAAATGATTCTACCGAAAAGCTTTTACTTAGGGGCCCCGATTCGGGTGGTACTTTTTGTAATGATAATATTGCTTTAGGCCATCGCCGGTTATCAATCATTGATACTTCTTCAAATGGCAGCCAGCCGATGGCTGATATTTCAGGAAGATACAAGATAATATTCAACGGCGAGATTTTTAATTATATAGAGCTTTATAATAAGCACCTGGCCCCCAAAGTTACTCACCTGCATTCAGCTTCTGATACGGAGGTTTTACTCTACTTGCTTATTGAATACGGTACACAATGTTTATCATGGCTAAGTGGCTTTTTTGCATTTGCCTTTTATGATACGCTCACAGGCAATGTTATTATTGCCCGCGACAGGTTTGGCAAAAAGCCGTTGCTATACTATTGTAATAACGATTACCTGGCGTTTGCATCAGAAATGAAATCACTGCTTGCATATGGTATTCCCAAAGAGCTGGATTATACTGTACTTCACCAATACTTACAGCTCAACTATATACCTCAGCCTTTATGTATTATAAAAGGTTGTAAAAAGCTACCCGGTGGCCATTACCTCACCGTGAATAAACAGGGCGATATAAAAATTGATAAGTATTATGAGTTGCAAATTCAAAAAGACCAATATGGCAATGATACCTATGAACAGGCACAAAAAAAAGTAATTGATCTTCTCGATCAATCGGTGCAGGAGCGTATGATTGCCGATGTTCCATTAGGTGCATTTCTAAGCGGTGGTATCGATTCCTCGGTTATAGTTGCCCTGGCTACCCGCCACACTAAACAATTGAATACTTTTTCAATAGGGTATAAGAATAACCCATACTTTGATGAAACAGCCTACGCTAAACTGGTAGCCAACAGGTATAACACCAACCATACTGTTTTTTCTCTTGCTAACGACGATTTCCTGGCACATGTGTACGATGTGCTTGATTACATGGATGAGCCGTTTGCCGATTCATCAGCAATACCTACTTATATTTTATGCAGAGAAACACGCAAGCATGTCACGGTTGCTTTAAGTGGCGATGGTAGCGACGAAATGTTTTCTGGATACAATAAGCATGCTGCTGAATACAAGGTGCGTCAAAACTCTTTAGTAAACACAATTGTAAAAGCCGGGTTGCCGCTGTGGAGTATAATGCCAAGAAGCAGGGGAGGGAAATTAACCAACCTATTCCGTCAATTGCACCGCTTTGCGGAGGGGGCAAATATGAGTATGAAGGATAGGTACTGGCGCTGGGCCTCGATTAATACGTCTCATGATGCAATGCAACTCTTAAGTATCGATAGCAGGAGTAAAATTGATATGAGTGCTGAAGACCGGTTTAAAGAGGATATACTATCATCGCTAAAAGGTGGTGATATGAATGAGGTATTACTTACCGATATGAAACTGGTATTAAAGGGTGATATGCTGGTTAAAGTTGATATGATGAGTATGGCTAATAGCCTGGAAGTAAGATGCCCCTTTCTTGACTATAAAGTTGCTGATTATGTATTCAGCATACCGCCCCAGTATAAAATAGATGGTGGAATGAAGAAAAAAATACTACAGGATGCTTTCAGGCCCATGCTTCCCGAAGAACTATATAACAGGCCAAAACATGGTTTTGAGATACCACTGTTAGGATGGCTGAAAAATGAGCTTTGGAGTTTGATTAATGATGATCTTTTGAATGATAAATTTATTGCTGAGCAGGGGATATTCAATGTAGCATCCATCAGGGGGCTAAAGCAAAAATTACAAAGTAATAATCCCGGCGATAGTCATGCTACTATATGGGCCTTAATTGTATTTCAATACTGGTGGAAAAAATACTATTTGTAATTTCTTTATTTTCTTAAATCATTTCCATTTTATAATATTACGCCCCGGAAAGGAGAAAACTTCTTAAAAATAGGGTGCTGAATTCAAAATATAGCTAATGGCTCGTCCTCGTGTGTTGCGAATATTGAATCGACTGATAATTGGTGGCCCTGCCATTAATGCTACCTATCTTACTAAGTATCTCGATCCGGAATTTGAAACCATGCTGGTGATTGGCGGCAAAGATGATCATGAGCAAGATGCAGTACACCTCACTCAAAGATTAGGTATTACTCCTGTTGTAGTACCTGAAATGCGCCGGAATATAAACCCGATAAATGATAGCCGCGCTTACCAGAAAGTAAAAGCCATCATTGAAGATTTTAGGCCCGATATTGTACATACCCATGCGGCTAAGTCGGGCGTGATAGGACGTACAGCAGCCGAAGCGGCAAAAGTTCCTGTTATTCTGCATACTTTTCATGGTCATGTATTTCATCACTATTTCAGTAAGTGGCAAACGGACACGTTTATACGTATTGAACGGTTTTTAGCTAAAAAGTCGACCGGTATAATAGCCATTAGTGAGAGCCAAAGGCATGATCTCGCCAGCGTGTATAAGATTTGCGATAACGATAAGATCAAGATCATTCCTCTAGGGCTTGATCTGGACCTTATACAGACAGAACAGGATCCTAAGCGGACAATGTTTCGCAGTCTGTATGGATTTGAGGAAGATGAGATAGTGATTGGTATCATTGGAAGGATAGTCC
>JAEZIL010000011.1 GCA_023436685.1 Bacteroidota bacterium
CGAACTGTGCCCCCCATTCTATGATCTCATTGACGCGTTGCGGGCCTTCTTTGATGACCGCCTCTACAACAGCAGGATTACAAAGGCCATCGCCGGCCACAAGGGTATCTTCAATATGCTTGTCAAAGCTATCGCGCTCAAGGTCGTTCACTACAGCAATGCCGCCCTGTGCATACTTTGTATTCGTCTCATCGGTATTGGCCTTTGTAAGTATGGTAATGGTCTTATCCGGAAAGCGGCGGGCTGTCTTCACTGCGAAGGTCAATCCTGCAATACCTGAACCAATAACAAGGAAGTCGGTCTTAAGCATAGCGAAGCTCTTTATATAAGAAACGGCCCCCAAAGGAGCCGTTGCAAGTTAAGTGTTTATGTGTATTGATAGCTTAGAAGCTGGAAGTAATACCGAGACGAACACCACTGAATGCAGGCTCGTAACGACATACGCCACCCGTACAGTTGATACCTTCTACCTGTTTTACATAAGCTGCAGTAAAACGGTGCGGGCCTTTAGTATATGCAGCAAAGATGTTGTAATAATGGTGAGCACCGGTTACGGCAGCAGGGCCGGGCTTGGTGTTATACATGTCTGATATAGAGAATGACCATTTTGGTGATATGTTATACTCTATCAAACCAAATATCCATGACCCATAGTCCTGATCGGTAAACTGGTATTCCCATTCGGTACGAATAGAATGTTTATCGTTGATACGATAAGTAACCTCGAAGAATGGTATCAGCGATTGTACTATTGGCACGTTAGCCTTAACCTGGTAAAGCTCCTGGTTATAGTGCATGTATTGTGTACCTATCTGTACTATGAACCTGTCCCAGCCGCGGTACTCTGCATCGAAGTAAGCTTCGCGGTACAACTTCACATCTTCCAGTGTGTTGATGTGCGTATAGTTTAGTGTGATGCTTATGTCATCGTTAGGTGATATTAACACATCGGCTCCTAATGCCTGTTCTGATATATCTTGCGAAGCGGGCGTATAACGCGCCATGAGGCGTTGCGGACGAAGACGCGCCACAATAGGCTGCCAGTTCATTAAACCACGTATCAGCACTTCATTGGGCGAGGTACGCATCACGAAGTTCTCGGTACGCTTGCCGGTCAGGTTTACGGCTATACCTTTCCGTGCGTAGCCTAGTGTACTGTATATCACATTACCATCGGGGTTTTGCAGGCCGTCGTTCTTTACAATGGCCTCATTGGTTTTATATGCACCTTCTACATACCAGGAAAGGTCGCCAAGTGTAAGTGTATTATAAGCAGTAAACGCGTACATATTGTATTTTGGCGTAAAGCGGGTAGCAACATCCTGGCTATTGATAGATGCCACCACAAGATCCATATTGGTTTGGTCGAGTGTACGGTTTAGTACGCCCACACCCGGTATAACATGTGCTTTATCTCCAAGGTCAAAATCGCCTTCTATATTAGCGCCTTTTATAACGGGCTGATATTTATCGAACAGAAACTTCATTTGCCCTGTGAAAGCTTTAACAAATACGTGGGGTGTTATATCGTACTTCAATTGCACCCCTACAAGAGCATTATCTATCAGCAGGCCGCGGTCTTCATAAGCACGGAATAATATACCGCTGCCTATCTGGTCGTATATATAACCGGCAGTAACTGTGAAGTCATTCCATTTCTGGCTTACACTCCATGCACCTATGCCCGACTGGTTCAAGGCTTGGATTGGGTTGTACAGATTAGAGTTATGAAAAGCGTCGAAACGAAGGTTGGCAGTAAAGCCTTTATAGTTATAGCGCAAACCCAGCCACGCTTCACCACCACTCAGGTAGTTGTCGTATAACGGGTTGTTTGCTGCGTTTATAGCCGAATCTCTTTGAAAGAAGTTGGCATTAAGCATCAGGTCACCGGAAAGGTTACCCTGTGCGCTTGCAGCCGTGCTAAGCATTAGCAAAGCACAGAAGAGCTTTAATTTTTTCATTACCGTTGTTAATTGCTAAAATTTCCCGAAATTAGACCCTTTGCTATACTTTGGCAAGATTTTAGATTATTTATTTTAAAAACAACCATTTATGAAGAAATTGCTGGCTGTGGGGTTAGCCCTTTTTGCGGCTGTGACACTGCACGCGCAAACAACAGAATTGCCCGATACACAAATAAAAGACGTTAACTCAGGCAAAAAGTTGGCCTTTAACCAAACGGTAGAAAAAGATAAAGTAACCCTTATTAACTTTTGGGCTACATGGTGTGTGCCTTGCAAAAAAGAAATAAAGAACGTAAGAGCAAAACTTGCCGACTGGAAGAAAGAAACAGACTTCAACTATATGACTGTGTCGATAGATGAATCTCGCGCCGAAGGCCTGGTACGCAGCTATGCTAAATCTCAGGGCTGGGATTTTCCTTACTATATAGATCCCAATTCAGACCTTAAACGTTCTCTTAATTTTCAAACTGTACCATTTACTATGATAGTAGATAAGACAGGCAACGTGGCCTATATGCATGCCGGCTACGAGGAAGGCAATGAGAACCTGATGTACGAAAAGATAAAAGAACTAAGTAAGTAACCGCTTACTACAATAACAAACTGGAGTCCCCGCTTTGGCGGGGATTTTTGTTTAAGATAATTTGCTACATTTAATTACAACAACTGAATATACTATGTTATCAAAAACAATACAGGATGCGTTGAACGCACAAGTTGTTATGGAAGCAGAATCTTCGCAGGCATACCTTGCAATGGCATCGTGGGCTGAAATACAACCAGGACTAGATGGCATTACAGAGTTTTTCTACGAGCAATCGAACGAAGAACGGGCTCATATGCTAAAACTGATACGTTACATAAACGAGCGCGGTGGGTTTGCAGTGGTACCTCCGCTGGAACAACCCATTATAACCTTCCAGTCGCTAAAGCGTGTTTTTGAAGAATTTTTAAAACATGAGTTGCGCGTTTCAGGAAGTATCAATGACCTGGTTGCTCTGGCTTTTAATGAAAAAGATTTTGCTACACATAACTTCCTGCAATGGTATGTATCAGAGCAAACAGAAGAAGAACACCTGGCGCGCACCCTTAATGATAAACTGGAGCTGATAGGCGATGAAAAAAGCGGTATATACCTCTTTGACAGGGACATACTGATCTTCAGGCAAAAAGAAGCTAAAAAGGGTGGACACTAGTACCCACCGCAAAGGAATGGAATAAGCCCATGTGATACATGGGCTTTATTTTTTTATAGTGAAAGTAAAACGGCTACCCTTACCATGCTCTGATGTGATATGGATAGCACCCGAGCTTTTTTCTACCAGGCGTTTTACAGTTGATAAGCCAATGCCGTGCCCCCTGTTGCCTTCACTATCATTACCAAGCGTGGCAAATAGTTCAAACACCTTTTCATGCTGGTCTTCAGGTATGCCAGGACCATTGTCAGCCACTGTAAATTCATAATGATCGCCAACATCTGCAACGCCAACAGTTACCTCTCCGCGGTCTTTATCATTATATTTAATAGCATTTACAACCAGGTTAAGTAATATTTGCTGAACGGCAGTTTTAGGTACAAACAACTCCGTTTCAGCATTATTTATGAAAAACTGAAAATGGCGCGGCGTATTTATTATGTTCTTCAAATCTGCCGCCAGTTCTCCAAATGTAGTTTTGTCTTTGCTAATATCTGTTTCATTAATGCTTCGTGTGTGCTTCAATATACCATCAATAAGGCCACCTAAAGTAGCAGAGGCAGAGGCTACAGCATCCAGCATCCAGTTACCGTCTTCATCCAGCTGTGCACCGTAGTTTGACTTTAGCAGTTCCGATAGCTGAACCAGGTTATTACAGGGCGATTTAAGATCGTGCGCAGCTACGTATGCAAAACGCTCAAGTGATTGGTTCAATACCTTTAGCTCCTCCTTTTGCATATTGAGCTCAATATTCTTTTTGCGCAGCTCGAAATAGGCTACTACCTGCTTAGCCAGCGCCTGTAAAGTTTCCTTTTGCTCTTTGGTAAGTTCTTTGGGTTTATTATCAAGCACACAAAGTGTTCCCAGTGCATATCCGTCTTCGTTCACCAAGGGCACACCGGCGTAAAAGCCAACATATGGTGCACCTGTAACATACGGATTGTCATGGAACCGCTCATCTTTGGACGGATCGGCTACGATAAACATATCGTTTGGGTGCAGGATAGCATGCCCGCAAAACGAAGAATCGCGGTCTGTTCCCGTTCCTTCTATTCCAATTTTCGATTTAAAATATTGCCGGTCGGCATCCAGCAAAGTAATAAGCGACATTGGTACATGGCATATTTCCGATGCGATTCGTGTGATATTATCATATTCTTCTTCGGGCAAGGAATCGAGCAAATTATAATCGTATAGCGATGCCAATCTCTGCGATTCGTTAGCTGGAATGGGTGCTGCTTTCATAAAAGTATCTCAAAAAACTGCAGACAATTTACTGAAAGGAGCCAACCCAAAAAATATGATAAATGTTATAATTTCCTGCTAATAAAAAAGCCCATGCATGGAGCATGGGCTTTAAATTATATTAATTAGGTTAGTATGCAGATAAGCCGCTGATGGCAGGGTAGTAAGCCCTGTTAAGATCCCATAATACCGGCGAGCTTTCAACAAGGCCGTCAATATTTTTTGACCATCTCAGATAGCCATTGGTATCTACTGCATAAATGTTTTTATCAAAGCTGCCGAAATAAAGTGTTTTTTCATGCAGTAGTGGGGTGCTACGTATCAGTGCGTTGGTTTTGAACCTCCATTTTTCTGTACCATCTATAATGTTTATAGCATACATGTTGTAATCAAGGCCTGCAATATATACGGTTTGGCGTGCAGCCACGGGCGATGATACAATCCTGTCGGCTGTTTCGTATTTCCAGCGCTCTACACCTGCTACTGTGTCAATACAATATACAAAACGATCGTTGCTGCCAAACATAACGTTGCCACCATAAGCAATAGGAGAGCTTAGTATCATGCCAGCTGTCTGGTAGCTCCACCTTACAGTACCATCGGTTAGGCGCAGGCAATACATTTTACCATCTTCAGCTCCAATGAATGCATAAGGCTCAGCTACGGCAGGCGAGGAAGTAATACTGCCTCCTGCGGTAAATGCCCAGTTCTGGCTACCATTGGTTATATCGAGCGCAAAAACTTTACCGGTTATATTGGCAAATATCAATTGGCCATTGTGCAGTATAGGCGATGATACAATAGGATCGCTTGCGTTGAATTTCCATTTTATTTTGTCTTCGTTAGCATCCAGTGCATATACCGTATCGTTGGTAGAGGCTATATAAAGCATTACGCCCTGGCCTGTTGGCGATGACACGAACGACCTTAAAGACGCATCGGGGAAATGATATTTTTTGATAACAGTACCCCGCTTAGCATCCATCTTTATAAGGCTGTCGGTAGTAGGCAAAAACAGGAATTCACCTAGTATAACAGGTGTAGCCTGCACATTCGTACCCACGTAGTATTCCCATTTTTTCTCGCCGGTATTAGGGTCTAAAGCATATAGGAATTCATTTTGGCTGGTGATGAACAGGGAAGGGGTAAATTCTTCCGGCAGTGGCTCATCAGGGCTGAACGTACCTTTACAGGAAGTAAAAAGCACAGCAGCAGATGCCATAGCCAATAAAGTTTTCATCCAACGTTGCGGCATGAGTACGGAAATTAAATATTAGTTATGCAAAATAGGCGTTTTACCTGTTTGATGCAAGATGCAGGTCAAAAAAATAAATCCGGCCCTTCTATATACAAAAGACCGGATTTATTACTAGCAGGTTTGCTGCTTATGCCCCATTATGCTATCATTTTTTCTTTTTGGCGTTTAATACGCGTTACCATAGAATCGAAAGCCAGGTCGAAAGATTCTTCAAAAGTTTTGGTTTGGTGCTTTACAAAAAACGAGTGCTTAGGTACGTATACCTTTATTTCTGCCACTTTGTCTTTTATGTTGTGGACAATGTTATCCAGCTTGAGATAAACCTCCACTCCTATTATATTGTCATGAAACGTTCTTAGTTTTTCCACTTTCTTGTTTACATGTTCCAGCAATTTGCTGTCTGCATCAAAGTGCACTGTTTGGATTTGCACGTTCATAAGTCAAACATTTTATGGTTAATAATTACCCTCTCGGGTGATTCGTTTTATGTATTTCCTTCAGTTTCTCAATATTGTTGTGCGTATACACTTGCGTAGCTGCAAGGCTGCTATGGCCCAACAGGTCTTTTATGGCCTGGATATTGGCGCCATTGTTCAGCAGGTGTGTGGCAAAGCTGTGCCGCAATACGTGGGGGCTTTTCTTTGCCAGCGTAGTGGCCACATTAAGGTATTTTTTAACGGTACGGTATATATATCCTTCATATAAAGGTTCTCCACTTTCTAATACCAGTAAATGGTCAGTATGCCTTAACCCTGCCATTCTCTTATCTGCAATATAGTTTTCTATCAACGCTCTAAGGCCCGGCCCCATAGGCACTAAACGTTCTTTATTACCCTTACCCAAAACACGTATGTGCCCAAGGCTCCACTCAATATTATTTTCTTTTAGGTTTAGCAGCTCGGCCCTACGCATACCTGTTTGGTACAATAGTTCACATATCAGTCTGTCGGTAGCGCCTTTGAAACCCTCCTCAAAAGCAATTTCCTCCAGCAGGTAGCTAGCTTCATCTTCTTTTATATAAGTTGGAAGCCTTTCGGCGGTGCGCAATGCATGCAACTGGCTTACCGGGTTGCGCTTTACATGTTGCAGGCGCAGCAGGTATTTATAAAAAGTATTGAGGCTTGATATTTTGCGATTGATGGTGCGGGCCTTATTATCTTCATCTTTAAGGCCGGCCAGCCAGCTGCGTATATGAAAATGTGTCAGCAGGTCGGCTTCATCAATGTTAAACTGCTGGTTAATGTATTGGTGGAATTGTTCCAGGTCCTGGCTATATGCTAGAATGGTATGTTGAGAATATCGTTTCTCAAACTTAAGGTAGTGCAGGTAATCCGTTATTCTATCTCCAATCATAAAAAAACCTGGTACTGTAAATGTAACAATTTACAGTACCAGGGACAATAATATTCTTGGAGAATTTTGTTAAAGTCGTCTTTAACCTTATCCTTCCAGGTTACCAG
>JAEZIL010000012.1 GCA_023436685.1 Bacteroidota bacterium
TGTTAATAACTTCTTTTCGGCCAATAATAAACATAACACACAACTTAGGTTTATTAAACTATAATTTGTGATAAAAACTATTGAACTTGCAACTGTAAGACCTCATTTTCATTATGCTGCATAAAACAAAGATTATTGCTACCGTTGGCCCTGCTTGTAATACCTATGAAAAACTTCTGGAATTGGTACAGGCCGGTGTAAATGTTTTCCGCCTCAATTTTTCGCACGGAACACATGAAGAACACCTTAAAGTTATTGACCATATACACCGTATCAATGCTGACTTCCCGCTTAACGTAGCTATTTTGGCAGACCTTCAGGGACCAAAATTGCGGGTAGGTGATATTGAAAATGGCATAATGGACCTGCAAAAAGGCGATGAATTCTATTTTACTAACGAAAAGAGGCTGGGAAATGCCAGCGGAGTATATATTTCTTACCCCTCTTTTTATAAAGACGTGAAAATTGGTGAGAAAATTCTGCTGGACGATGGGAAAATAGAGGTTCTGGTAACAGAAATAACAGAAGATAAACGTGTGAAAGTGCAGGTATTAACCTCAGGCTTTCTATTACCTAAGAAAGGAGTCAACCTACCCGATACAAAGATATCTCTCCCCTCTTTATCGGAAAAAGACCTGAATGATCTCGACTTTATTGTAAGCCAGGGAATTGATTGGATAGCATTATCTTTTGTACGTAAGCCCGAAGATATTGTTGCCTTGAAATCGATATTGCAGAAAAAAGGTAGCGTAGCTAAGATTATTGCTAAAATTGAAAAACCTGAAGCGCTGGAGCATCTTCGTGAGATAATACTTGCATCGGACGCGGTAATGGTAGCACGTGGCGACCTGGGTGTAGAGCTACCACTGCAACAGATACCCATGATACAGAAGAACATTATCAGGAAGTGCATTCACCGTGCCAAGCCAGTAATCATTGCTACCCAGATGATGGAGAGTATGATAGAGCGTACCCGCCCCAACCGTAGTGAAATAACCGATGTGGCCAACGCAGTTCTGGAAGGTGCTGATGCGGTAATGCTGAGTGGCGAAACAGCAATGGGCAAATATCCGGAGCTGGTTATAAAAACTATGGTTGATATAATTGGCGAGGTAGAGAAAGAAGAAATAGTATATAATCGAAACCTGATACCCCAGCCACATTCGCCCTCATTCCTTAGTGATGCATTATGCTATAATGCGTGTGAAATAGCTAAAGACATTCGTGCAAATGCCTTGATTGGCATGACCCAATCAGGCTATACAGGTTTTATGCTGTCTAGCTTCAGGCCACGCTCGCCCCTGTATGTATTCACAAAAACCCAAACACTGGTAAACCAGCTAAGCCTTAGCTGGGGGGTTCAAGCATTTTACTACGATAGAGAAGAGAGCATGGATCAGATAATAGCTGATCAGATTAGTATCTTAAAAGAAATGAACCTGCTCAAAACAGGGGATATAGTGGTGAATACCGGCAGCACACCAGTACAGGAACACTTATCCACCAATATGTTAAAGATCAGCAATGTAGTTTAATTGCAATTTTCCTTTACAGCAATGGAATGCTTTTTGTTTATATATACGTATGAAGCATTTCATTGTTTTTTTGTTGTTTGCGCTATATAGTGGTAATGCTATCTGCCAACAATACCGACTTATATATGATGAAAGCTCTTTGCCTGAATTATATAACGAGGTAGCTGTATATGCACAAATACAAAAAGGCGATAGATATATAAACTTGCCTGCGAATAAATACAGATTGACTACTAATGAAGGGAATTTTCGCAACGGGATACTTACAATAGATAGAAATAAGCTGCTACATAATAATGGCCTGGTCAACTTTACTGTGTTGATGCAAGGGAAGAGCATGCCCTTACTGTTACAGTTGCCAGTTTTAAAAAACATTCGATACAACTTGTATACCGACAGCATTAAACCAATATTAAACTACTATGTAAATATAGAAGGTGAGTTTAGTAGCGGACGAATATTGCCATTAGACAGCAACACGATATTAATTAGTGCCAGCCAGGGTAACATGAAAGGCATGGAGTGGGTAGCACCGGCAAAACGAAATTTTGACAAGGTAATATTCACAGCCACTGTAAAAGGTATGCCGCATATGAGCATATCTAAAACTGTATATCTTAAGCAGTATATAGATCCCCGCGATGCCCTTGATTATCAGGATGCATCAGAAGAAGAGATCATTAAACAAAAACGACGTAAATAACTCAATTAATTGAGCAGCATATTGTCTATAAGCCTTACATCGCCCACTCTGGCTGCTATTAGAGCTACTGTAGCCTGTGTTGTATCGTAGTCACTTATCTCTTTAAGATTATCGGCATTTGCGAGGGCTATATAATCAGGTTCAACTCCTTTGCTTTTCAATAAGTCTATACATTCCTTTTGTACTTTTTTAAAATTACCTTCTGCCTGCTTGGCTTGTATAGAAACCAAACATTGATACAAAAGGCCTGCTAATGCCCGTTGAGGCTCGGTCAATCTTCTATTTCGCGAGCTCATCGCCAGTCCGTCGGCCTCACGTATAGTATTACCAATAATCAATTCCGCTTTATGCACGCCATCCTGCTCCATAAGGCTTTTAATTACCATGCATTGCTGGTAGTCTTTCTGGCCCAGGTACAATAAATCAGGCTTTACAATGTTTAGCAAGCGCGCTACAACCTGACCTACACCTTTA
>JAEZIL010000080.1 GCA_023436685.1 Bacteroidota bacterium
TAGCTATATTGTTAGATGTGGTTTCTGTGCCACTTTCAGCATATATGCGGATAATAGGTTCGGTATTGGAGGTGCGGAGGTGTACCCAGTCGCTATCAAAATCAATACGTAAACCATCTTCTGTATTAATAGGCTGCTTTTTGTATTTCTCCTTTATTAGTTTAAAGATGTTTTTAACATCTACATTCTCGTTTAACTCTATTTTATTTTTTGATATAAAGTAATTGGGATAACTGGAGCGAAGCGCTTTAATGCTTTTGCCAAACTTGGCCAGGTGCGTTAAGAACAATGCAATACCAATAAGTGCATCGCGGCCATAGTGCAGTTCGGGTACTATGACACCGCCATTACCTTCGCCACCTATTACGGCATCTACTTCCTTCATTTTCTTTACCACGTTCACCTCGCCCACTGCACTTGGAAAGTATTGTCCGCCATGTTTCTCTGTAACATCGCGCAGGGCGCGGGTAGAGGACAGGTTGGATACTGTATTGCCTTTTTTATTGGCTAAAATATAGTCGGCAATTGCTACCAGTGTATATTCTTCGCCAAACAGGCTACCGTCTTCGCAAACAAAGCACAGGCGGTCTACATCAGGGTCTACAGCTATGCCCAGGTGAGCATTCTGTTTTTCAACAGCGTGGCAAAGTTCTGTAAGGTTTTCTGGCAGCGGTTCGGGGTTGTGGGCAAAACGGCCTGTCACTTTCTCGTTAATAACAGTAACCTCTTCAACACCTAGCGCTTTTAATAATTGTGGTACCGAAAGGGCTCCTGTAGAGTTTACGGGATCAACAATTATCTTGAAATTCTTCTTTGCTATAGCCTCTACATCTACCAATGGGTGTGCCAGTATTTCGTCAATATGTTTCTGTATGAAACTATCATCATACTTCAGCGAGCCTACCTTATTGATATCTGCAAATTCATGTTCGTTCTTTTCGGCGTAGTCCAGTATCCATTGGCCAGCATCAGCGTTCAGGAATTCGCCATCGCTATTAAGCAATTTAAGCGCGTTCCATTCCTTAGGGTTATGGCTAGCTGTAAGTATAATGCCGCCTGCGGCTTGTTCCATTTTTACAGCCATTTCAACTGTAGGTGTAGTACTTAAGCCAAGGTCCACTACATCGAAGCCGCTACTTTGCAATGTTGCTACTACCAGGTTGCGTACCATTTCGCCCGACATACGGCCATCGCGGCCTACTATTATCTTGTTATTACTACCTTGAGCCGATATCCAGGCCCCATAAGCAGTGGTGAATTTCACAACATCGATAGGGGTGAGCCCCGATCCGGGTTTTCCACCAATTGTACCCCTGATTCCAGAGATTGATTTAATAAGTGCCATGCTAAATTTTAACTATAAGGGGAAAATGAGTAGTGCGAAGATAAAGTCTTTGCCTGTCATTTCCCTTGTTTGAAAATTGCTTTTTAATCAGCATATAATGTGCCAAACACAAACACGTTATATTAAACGGGAATTATAATTGTAAATACTGAGCCCTCACCGGGATTACTATCGGCATAAATTTTCCCGCCATGATTTTCTACTATTTTTTTACAAATTGCCAAGCCAATACCGGTGCCTTCATACTCGCTTTTACCATGCAGCCGTTGAAATATGGTAAATATTTTATGTGAAAATTGTTTCTCGAAACCAATACCGTTGTCTGCTACTTCAATTTGCAGATATTTTTTTGCAGTGGTTATGTCTAGTTTCTTTACTTCAAATGGCTTCAGGTACTTATGTGTGATAGTTATGTGAGGTTTGACATCTTCTTTGGCAAACTTAAGAGCATTGCTGATAAGATTTTGAAATAGCTGGCTAAACTGTAAATGAACAATATTAATAATAGGCAGCTCGTCGGTTGTAATAATTGCGTGTTTAGATTCTATACTGTCTTCCAGGGTTTGCAATACCTCATTAACTACCTCATTTAAACTAACGGGCTCAAAAAACTTGTTTCCTGATATGGTTGAAATAGTTAGCAGATCGTTTATCATGTCCTGCATGCGAATAGCTGAGCGTACTATTTTATCCAGGTACATTTTACCGCTCTCGTTCAATAAATGTTTTTGCGTGTTTTGTAGCAGGTCTCCAAAAGTGGCTATCTTTCTGAGCGGTTCTTTCAGGTCGTGGCTGGCTACATAAGCATATTCGCCAAGGCTGGCATTGGATTGTTGCAGCTCCAGGTTTTTAAAATGCAATGCTTGCTCTGCTTCTACCTGTTCAGTAATATCTACCGATACATTTAAAATATGTTCAATTTTACCCTCACCGTTCCGGTCGAAAATAGTAGCGTAGGTATTGAGCCATTTAAAGGAACCATCCGCATGGCGCATCCTGTATTTGAACTCAATAATGGTTTCATCATTATAATCAGGATAATTAGAATTGGCATACTCTAATGCTGTATGGTGTTTTTCAAGTAGAGTACTAACATCGTCGGGATGAACAAGGTTTAGCAGATGCTCAAAACCCAGGTTGAAGATTGTTTTAGCATCGTAACCCAAAAGTGTTTCAACAGCATTGTTAATATATGTGAACTTGCCTGTATTGACATTGAATGAAGTAATAAGGGATGGGGTGGTATTGGCAATTTTGTGAATGAACTCCTGGCTTTCACGCAAGTTGCGCTCTGCTATTTGCTGCCGTGTAACATCTTGTGCTGTGCCAAACATTTTCAAAGGCTTATTGTGAGCGTCCAGCATTATCTCTCCTTTGCTATGTATGTGCTTTGTTGTGCCATCGGGCATTAGTAGTCTATGATATATTTCATAAGGCTGATGTTGTTGGTAGCATTTCTGAATGACTTCATTCATTTTTGCCTTATCATCAGGATGCAACAATTTTAAATATTGCTCCAAAGTCATTTCGCTGTTTAAGGGTTCAAGGCCAAAGATGCGATATAGTTCATCGCTCCATGCTACCTTGTTGGTAATAATATCCCAACGCCAGTTACCAATTTTACCCATTTCCTGGGCTTGTTTATACAATGTTTCCTTTTGTTGTAAATCGCGTAATAGCCTATGTCGGTCTGTCACATCCATAACGCTTGCGGTGAGCACTCTATCTCCGTCTTTCAGTCTCACTTGCCCGCGCGACCATATTACTTTCTCTTCGCCTGCTGCATTAAAACGGTACTCAACATCAAAATCATTCAGTTCTTCAATTGCCTTCATTCGTACAGCCAGTACGTTAGGCAGATCTTCAGGATGAATATTATTCTGAACCTGCTGCGCAGTAGAATTTTCCGGCAAGCCAAGCAGTTTAATGTAGTTGGGTGACGCAATGAAGATATTCTTATCATAGTTCCACTCGAAACTGCCCATGCCTGCTTGTATCTGTGCTTCATTAAGTTGTTGCTCGCGTTTCTTCAGCTCTTCAGCTTTACGCATGCGCTCATCAATATCAATAGTGATACCAATAATCTGGGTTGGGATTCCATCAGCATTTCGTTTAAATACAGATCTGTAGCCTCGCGACCACTTGTATTGGCCATCATGTTGTTTTATACGAAATTCTATGGTTCGTATTTCGCCATCATTGGCATTAGCAAAGGCTAGCTGGTCGGCCTTAATAAGTAAGGCATCCTCCGGATGCAGGTCACTATTGCTAACTGATGTGGTGAAATTGTTGCTATAAATGATCTGTTCATTCTGCAGGTCATAAACATACAGGCTACCGGGTGTGGTATTGGCTATGCGTTCAATAAAATGAGCGTGTTGATTACTGCGCTCCCTGAAAATGTTTATATAAGTATTGGTAGAGGCAGTGATCGATTCTGCCTCGTATTGTTCTATTTCGCTTATTATGTCTAGCATCAAAGATGCATCAGACGTGTACAAGGGCAAGTATTTAAACTGTGCTTGTTTGCGAATGTAGCTGCTCAGGGTAATATCTTCTGCACTCAGGTCATCTCGTTTCATTATCCCTATTTCGTCATTCTCCCATGTTTTCAGTGCTTTATCCAAGCGTTCTTTAAGTTGGTCATTTTCAACAGCAAGCAAAAAATCTGTATGGCTAGGTATGCCAAGTTCCAGTAGCTGCTCTCTTGATAAATGCTTTAGATGAACCAGCTTGTGCAGGTTTAGCTTGAAGGATAGGTCTATCTGTAAGTTGATATAATCAATCAGATGATTCTCACGAATAAAACGTGCGAAGCCAGGATAGTATTGAAACCCGAAAGAGCCGGTATTTGCTGCTTCCGCAGATTTAAAGGAGGCAACTTTAGACAATGTGTTTAGTTTTGAAGCCCTGGTGGCCATTTTACAATAAAGAGATAGAAGAAATACAATACATAAAACTTATACCATGAGTAAGATAATAAGAAACGCCACACATTTGCGTGGCGTTATGGTACTTACTAATCAATTATTTTTAGCTGGCAGGTTGTAAGGCTGCACGTATCCTTCCTTCAATTTCATCCATTACTTCAGGATTGTCTTGCAGGAAGTTTTTAACAGCATCGCGGCCCTGGCCTATTTTGTTATCGTTGTAGCTGAACCATGAACCGCTTTTGCCAAGGATGCCTAATTCAACTCCCATATCTATTACTTCGCCTATTTTGCTGATACCTTCACCAAAGATGATATCGAACTCAACCTGGCGGAAAGGAGGGGCAACTTTATTTTTCACAACTTTAACCCTGGTACGGTTACCACTTGCTACGTCTCCATCTTTTATCTGGCTTATGCGACGAATATCCAAACGTACCGATGCGTAGAATTTAAGTGCATTACCACCGGTAGTTGTTTCAGGGTTGCCAAACATTACACCGATCTTCTCGCGCAGCTGGTTAATGAAAATACAGCAGCACCCGGTACGGCTAATGGTAGCAGTAAGCTTACGCAGAGCCTGGCTCATAAGGCGGGCCTGCAAGCCCATTTTGCTATCGCCCATTTCGCCTTCCAGTTCTCCTTTAGGTACAAGCGCTGCTACCGAGTCGATAACAACTACATCTACCGCGCCTGAAGAAATAAGGCGATCGGCTATTTCCAGTGCCTGCTCGCCATAGTCGGGCTGAGAAATTATAAGATTGTCAACATCTACACCCAATTTTTTGGCATAGGAAGCATCAAAAGCATGTTCCGCATCTATTATAGCGCAAATGCCGCCTTTCTTTTGTGCCTCTGCTATAGTATGTATTGCAATAGTTGTTTTACCCGAAGATTCAGGGCCATATATTTCAATAACACGGCCACGGGGGAAGCCGCCAACACCTAATGCTACATCTAACCCCAGCGAGCCGGTACTAATGACATCTGTATCACTCTGTTGTTTATCTCCCAGCATCATTATCGACCCCTTACCATAATCCTTCTCGATTTTATCAAAAGCGAGTTTTAAAACCTTTAATTTTTCGTCTACAGTTGCCATAAAACTTATTTAATAACTATAATTTTTAAAAAGATATACAATATTTGGACATTGTTGCACAATTGTTCAAATATTTATCCAGA
>JAEZIL010000054.1 GCA_023436685.1 Bacteroidota bacterium
CTGTATACCAGGAACTATCTCTAAATTCAATGGCCAAGGCCCAGCCGTCTACCTTACCGGTAGTTTGTATATCAGTTAATAACTTTTTGAAATTTGAGAATAGCGAAGCTTTAACGGATGCAGGAAACTGTATTAATAAACAACCCTTTTTATCGCCTGCATTGTTTATTACATCAAGAAACTTATTCAGCTCCTGCTGATCATACTGCAGCAAGGGCACATGTGTAATCCCTTTCCATAACTTATAAGTAAAGCGGAAAAGGCCTGGTACTTCGCTTGCCCATTTAGCAACCGTTTTACCCTGCGGCACTTTATAAAACGAGCTGTTTACCTCAACCGTATTGAACAGCGATGCATAATAACATAACCTGCTTCTGTCCTGAAACTCAGCAGGAAAATAGCTTTTATTTGGCACAGGTAGTTCCACATTGCTGGTACCACAATAAAATATTCCGCGTTTAGCATGCGCTTTCTCCATACGCTTATTTGCTAATAATAACATGCCCACACTATTTGCCGTACTTTCGCTATCCTAATGCTATCGGTTAAAAACATAGTAAAGAAACAGGGAGATCATTTTTTACTGAACAACATTTCTTTCCATCAACAGAAAGGGGAAAAAATAGCTATCGCAGGTGAAACAGGATCGGGTAAGACCACTTTGGCTAAAATTGCTGCCGGTTTAGAGCAAGCTGATAGCGGAGAAGTGCTTTTTGATGGACAAACAGTAAAAGGCATTCATGATAAATTGATGCCGGGACATAAAGGCATTGCTTACTTATCGCAATACTTCGAATTGTCTAATAACTACCGCGTATCTGAATTGCTTGCTTATGCCAATGACCTTAGCGATGATTTTTCGGAAGAATTATATCATATATGCCGCATCGACCACTTGCTACAACGGTGGTCTCAAACATTATCGGGCGGAGAAAAGCAACGTGTGGCCCTTGCAAAGCTGTTAACTACAAAACCCCGGTTGCTCATACTTGATGAGCCCTTTTCCAACCTCGATTGGATACATAAAACTCAGCTAAAAGAAGTTTTAGATAATATTGAACAGCATTTTCAAATCAATTTCATTCTTGTTTCGCACGATGCGAATGACATTATTCCATGGGCTGATAAGATATTAGTAATGAAGGGAGGTGAAATAGTGCAAGCCGGTACACCACATATTATTTACTTTCATCCCAAAACGGAATATGTAGCCGGTTTATTTGGACGATATAATTTGTTCCCGCCAGAGATTATTTCAGGAAACAGGTTAGATAGCAGCCATATTATCCGTCCCGAACAGCTTCTGATAAGCAATGCCGGCATAGCGGCGGTAGTGGAAAAAATATTATTTTATGGTAGCCACTACGAGTTGAGGGTACGCATTCAGGAGCATGTATTTTTTATAAAAGTAGATAACGACAATTACTTGCCGGGGCAAATAGTACAGCTACAGCTTAAGAAAGAAATACGATAGTAAGGCTACAGTTTTTATATCATGTATCTCACTATTTAGCAGCATGCGTTTTGCTTCATCAAAGCCAATAGCATGTGTTTCTATATCCTCACCCTCTTCCTTCAGGCCACCACCGTCGTGCGCCTTATTATCCAGGTCTATTTCCCCAATATATAAATGCACATACTCCATAACAGAAGCCGGTGAAGTATATGTTGCAGATATTTTCTTCAGGTTCTTTACCTCATATCCTGTTTCTTCTTTTACTTCTCTTTGTGCTGTTTCGTCGGGCAGCTCACCTTCGTCAATCACACCGGCACATGCTTCAAGTAAATACCCTCCATTATCGTTGTGCAGAAAAACCGGTAGCCTGAATTGCTTTGTAAAAAGTAGTTGTCTTTTTGAATGGTCTGCCAGCAATACTGCTACAGCATCGGGGCGGTGATATATTTCGCGTTTCTGATAGGATATTTCGCCATCGCTGTTCTGTTTCTCAAATTCTATTTGCTCCAGCTCATACTTTTCGGCGGCAAGGGTCCTTCTGTTCCGTATATCTATCTTATCCATATTGTCCAACAGACTATAACACCATGCCATTGTCAGGCTTCGCTTTGAAACAACTTTTTAAGGATGACTATTTGCCCAAGATGGTAATGTGTATGTTCTATACAACCCGCGAAATTCCTGAAATAGGTACCATACTTCTCATTAACAAAAGTTTCTTCCAGCTTGCTATCTGGTAGCTGTTCTATCATTTCAGCACAAGTAGTAGCATCTGCCCAGGCTTTGTCAAGCAGCTTCTGCCAGGATGCTTCATTATTTATTGCAGGGTGATTAAAACTATAATCATCATGCGAGTCGAGCGTCTTCCCTTGCAATACTTTTAATATTGACTCGACATAATAGTTGATATGAAAGGTAAGCGCAGCTATAGTATTGAAACCTTCCCTTTTTCTAATTGCCAACTGCCAGTCTACATCAGCCAGAGTATCCTTCAGGTTTACCCATGTCCAGTTTTTACCAAAGTGGGCTTCTCTCATGTGCCGGGCTATTTGTTTTGCGGTGCTCATATATTGCTTTTATATAAAGATAACTCCAAAACAAAAATAGCCGCATAAAGCGGCTATTAACATTAAATCATATTGTAAACTAGCTTCTGCCCAGTTTTCTCAGCATTCGGCCGTGTTCAACTATAGCACGCATAAAGCTTGGCTGCACATGGTATGGCAGGCCATACTCATTCGCTGTCTCTTCTACCATCTTAGCCACTTGCTTGTAGTGTATATGGCATATATGCGGAAACAGGTGGTGTTCTATCTGGTGGTTCAGCCCACCAACAAACCAGAAAACACTTTTGCTTTTTGGTGAAAAGTTAGCCGTGTTCAATAGCTGGTGTACAGCCCAGTTGTTCTCCATTTTCCTGTCGTCGGTAGGCAGTGGGTACTCTGCAGTTTCCATTACGTGCGCCAATTGAAAGATGCAAGACAGCAGCAAGCCTGCAGTGAAGTGCATGATCAGGAAGCCAATAAGTACATATTGCCATGCTATACCCATTACAACTATAGGCACTACGAACATATAAGCATAATACAACAGCTTGTATATAGTAAGCTGCAGCATTGCTTTGCCTAGTGTTGTCTTCTCTTTGCGCAGCAGGTCTTTTTTATGATAATCGTATACCTGGCGGAAGTCTTTTATGGTTGCCCATTGCAA
Source organism: Bacteroidota bacterium (assembly GCA_023436685.1). Taxonomy (GTDB): domain Bacteria; phylum Bacteroidota; class Bacteroidia; order Chitinophagales; family Chitinophagaceae; genus Polluticoccus. Next base: position 3,167 of record JAEZIL010000054.1, read on the forward strand.
TGTAAGCAGCCCGTAAAGGAACCATGCATATAAATGCTGGTAGCGGTGCATCCAGTATTTCTTTGCATGGGGCGAAAAACGTAAAAATATTCCGGCATCTATATCATCGTCAAGCCCATCTATATTGGTATAGGTATGGTGCAATATATTATGCTGTATCTTCCAGGTTACTTCATAACCACCTACAAGGGCAATAATTTTACCCAGGTATTTGTTCAGGCTTTTATTATTAGAATAAGAGCCATGGTTCGAATCGTGCATCACAGCACAACCTATACCTGTCATGCCTATACCCATGAGCACCCACAGGCCGTAGAAAACCCACAAATTGCCAGTAGCAATACCCGATACCATAATAAAGTACGGCACCAGATACATGGCTATAATAAGGGGTGTTTTGCTATACATGGCTTTGTTGCCATGCATTTCAATATTATTCTCTTTAAAGTAATGCTCTACTTTCTTCTTTAATGTATCATAGAAGCCTTCCCCGTTTCTGGGTGCAAAGCGTACTATGTCAATCTTTTTATGAACAGCAGCCAAATGAAAAAAATTTTGTGCAAAGATAATCTTTATGATTATAGCCTTACCTGTTTAAGTCAATTTTAAGATTTTCATATATAAATTAGGAGGAAATGTATCATATTGGAATAAAAAAGTCGCAAATTTCGTTTGCGACTTCAATAATATTTTAATGCTTTACTAATACATGGCACGGCCTAATGGACGAACCCTGTTTTGCCTGGGCACCAGGTTATTTTCATAACGGTAAAAATAGTACCTGATACCTGCTGTAATAGGTATAGCTACTACGCCATAATGTAATTCTTCTTTAGGTGTTAGATTAGGTGCG
>JAEZIL010000062.1 GCA_023436685.1 Bacteroidota bacterium
GGTTTATCCATTATAAGGTTAACCAGCGATATGTATTTTACCTTAATGAGCTTTTTTGCCAGCCAGTACGATATAGAGTTGCCCTTGTAGCAAACTACTTGCGGTACGCCAAATAATGCAGTTTCAAGTGTGGCTGTTCCACTTGTCACCAGTGCGGCTTCTGCTTGCTTAAGCAAGTTGTAGGTTTGGTTATTGGCTATAAGCACATTGTTTTGCGCTATTAGTTGTTTGTATAGGCTGTCGGGTTGCGATGGTGCTTGTGCTACTACGAATTGATGATCGGGAAAATGCTTTACTACCTGTAGCATGATAGGTAGCTTTACTTTTATTTCTTGTGCACGGCTACCCGGCACTAAAGCTATTATTGGTTTGGGCGATAGTTTTTGTACAGGCAGTTTTCTTTCCTCTTCTACTACCTCAATTAGCGGATGCCCTACATATTCTACCCGGTGATTCCATTTGTTATAAAAATCTACTTCAAATGGCAGTATTACCAGCATCTCATCTACATCACGCTTTATCTTTTCCGTACGTTTCTCTTTCCATGCCCACACCTGTGGCGATATGTAATAAGTAGTTTTTATGCCTTTTTTCTTTGCCCACTCGGCTATTCGCATATTGAAGCCGGGGTAGTCTATCAGAACCAATACATCAGGCTTAAAAGCTTCAATATCCTTTTTGCAAAAGTCGATATTGCGCATTATGGTTCGTAAATGCATTAATACTTCCACAAAGCCCATAAAAGCCAGGTCGCGGTAGTGTTTCACAAGTGTAGCTCCGGCAGTTTCCATGCGGTCGCCACCCCAGCAACGTATACTGGCTGCATTGTCTTCAATGTGCAATGCTTTTATCAGGTTGCTGCCATGGAGATCGCCACTGGCTTCACCGGCTATTATATAGTAACGCATTTACCACACATATCTTATCAGTATCATTAATACGGCGTATAGCATGGTAGCTATCAGTACGCCACGTGCACTAAGGTCTAGCCTGCGGTTGGTAAAGTATATGAAAGGTACCAGGTTTAGTAGCAGGCTTAGACTTAGTACCATAAAGCCAAATTTACCTTTGGTGAAAATGGCTTCTACATATGGGCCAAAACCTTCATTCTGAAATTTTACTAAAAACATGATCAGCACGCCTATCATAGGCATAATGATTCCTAAAGCCAAACCTAGCGCTGCAACGTTACGTTTCATATAAAAAAATATAGCTGCTAAGATACAAGTGAAAAATGCATTTTTGTACATAAGGTGGGTTATCCCTTACCTTTGTTCACACTACTGAAAAATTGATATCCATGAACTTTTCTTTAAATGATCTTCCTGAACGTACACAAAAGCCGCGTACTAATGGTTTAACAATGGTGATGGATAAAGGGATGGGGCATGATGAAGTAAAAAACTTTTTATCTGTTGCTGCACCCTATGTGGATATTGTAAAGCTGGGCTTTGGTACAGCTGCCGTGACCCAAAATCTGCGTGAGAAGATTGATATATACCGCTCTTATGATATCCCGGTATATTTTGGCGGTACCTTGTTCGAAGCCTTTCTTGTACGTAACCAATTTGACGACTACGTAAATGTTGTAAAAGAATATGGCTTGCAACACGTTGAAGTTTCGGATGGTTCTATTACTATTCCTCACAACGAGAAGTGTGGCTATATAGAGAAATTAGCCAAGCATGTAACTGTCCTGTCGGAAGTTGGATCTAAAGATGCTGCGCACATTATGCCACCATATAAGTGGATAGAGCTAATGCGTGCCGAACTGGAGGCAGGGTCAACCTATGTAATAGCTGAGGCCCGCGAAGCGGGTAATGTTGGTATTTACCGTGGCTCGGGCGAAGTGCGGGAAGGATTGGTACAAGAGATACTTACCCAAATACCTTCTGAAAAGATAATTTGGGAGGCGCCGCAAAAAGCACAGCAGGTATATTTTCTTGAGTTGTTGGGTGCGAATGTAAATCTGGGCAACCTTGCACCTAACGAAGTGATACCGCTTGAGTCCACACGCGTAGGTTTGCGTGGCGATACTTTTTACCTGTTTCTTAATAAAGACAAATAATCATAGCTAAGGGTGTACGTAAGTGCACCCTTAGTATTGCACATGCAAGCTGAATACGGCCTTATCGGATATCCGCTTACCCATTCCTTCTCGCCAGCCTACTTCAACAGTAAGTTTCAAAGAGAAGGTATCGATGCGGCGTATCATTCATTCCCAATTGCCGATATCAATGAGCTTTCAGAACTATTGCGGGTGCATCCCCAACTACGTGGTTTGAATGTAACGGTACCTTATAAGCAATCGGTAATCCAGTATGTCAGCGAGCTGGATGAAACAGCAACAATAGTAGGTGCTGTCAATTGTATAGCTATACATAATGGGCGTATGAAAGGCTATAATACGGATGTATTCGGCTTCGGGCATAGTTTGCGGCCGCTATTGAAAAAGCAACATACACAGGCTCTGGTATTAGGCACGGGTGGCGCATCGAAGGCAATAACCTTTGTGCTTGATAAGATAGGTATTGCCTATCAGATGATATCACGTACGCATAGTGCCGGCGTTTTTACATACGATGAACTAACTGATGAGATAGTTGCCAGCCATACACTTATCATTAATGCTACACCATTGGGCATGTACCCTTCAGTGGCATCTATGCCTCCCATACCTTCAGCAGCCATTACCCCCCGCCATTTGCTATACGACCTGGTATACAACCCGGAAGAAACACTCTTCATGAAGATGGGCAAAGCTCAAGGTGCCCAAACTAAAAATGGCCTTGAGATGCTGCATCTGCAGGCAGAAGCAGCCTGGCGTATCTGGAGTCAGCCCACTGTATAATAAACACAAGTAGTAAGGAAATTGCGCACAAATGGAATAGCGCTGATTACGTCCCATTGCTTGCGTGGCTTCAATCCAAACTTATCGCGATATATAGGGTTAATGAGGTAGTGTTGTTTGTTGAAAACGATAAACCCACTGTTCTTAATGATCTTCTCAAATCGCTCTATGGTTATTTGGGTATCGTATACCTCGCTAAGGTCTTGAAGAGTGCCTTCATTCTCTCCAGCCATCTTCAACAGCCACATGTAAATACCCTTAGGTAATATGTGGTAGTAGGGTAGTTTGCTTGCCCATTTGCTCTGTGCAATTTGCTGATGGCCGCCAAATGGCATATACCACGGTGGGAAACCGAAAAATATTTGTCCGTCCTGGCGAAGAAGCTGCTTCATATAGGGTATGAAAGCTTCCTGATTGGGGATATGCTCAATAGTATCTTTTAAAATGATAAGATCGAAATAGCCCTTATATTTTTGAAGGAAACTATCATCATACACATTCCAGTAATAAAAAGCGGCTTTACCATCGGCAACTGCCTGTAACGAGAATTTGTTGGCAGAGTCAATACGTGATTGGTTAAGATCTACACCTACGCAGTAGCAACCCCTTTCAATAAAGGGAATCAGAACGCCGCCTTCACCACAACCGATCTCTAATACGCGTAAACCGGGAACTATCTTTTTCGTTTTCTCTATAAAAGGCAAAACATAATCTCGTGAATTATGTATCTGCTGATTTAGCTGTAATTCTTTGTCGGTATGCTGCTTAAGTGCCAATGTCTGTTTATTTAGTAGCTATCGTGCTTAAATTAACTTTTTACTTTTTTAGTTGCGGCCTGCAATATTTCCAATTGCTTTTTAATACTTTCATA
>JAEZIL010000105.1 GCA_023436685.1 Bacteroidota bacterium
CCCACGTAGAGGCCCACGCGCGAATTGTGATGGAAAAATTCATACAAAGAGAGCTGATACGCATATCGGGGCAGGTAATAGGCGACGCCTATGAGGATAGCACCGATGTATTTGACCTGTTGGATAAAGCCGAAAGCAGCCTGTACGAAATAACCGATAAACACCTTCGCAAGAACTTTAAGAGCCTTAAAGAGGTATTGGTAAATACGGTGCAGGAAATTGAGGAAGCTAAAAATAAAAAAGAAGCGGTAACAGGTGTACCCACCGGTTTCACCCATCTTGACAGGGTAACCTCGGGCTGGCAGAAGAATGCGCTGATCATCGTAGCAGCACGCCCGGCCGTGGGTAAAACTGCATTTTGTCTCAACCTGGCTATGAACGCCGCTATGAATGCAGACAAGCCTTTCCCGGTGGCCTTCTTCTCGCTTGAAATGGGTGCAGGCGAGCTGGTAAAACGTATGCTGGCCTGCCAAACGGAGGTGAGCATGGATGCTATAACCAAGGGCCGTATGCAGGAACACGAGTTCATACAGATGACACAACGTATGAACAAACTGGCCGGCGCCCCACTATTCCTTGACGACCAGGCTGCCTTAAACATATTTGAATTGCGAGCTAAAGCGCGAAGGCTGAAGCAGAAGTACGATATACAAATGATCATTATCGACTATCTGCAACTCATGCAAGCCAGTATAAATGGCGGCGGCAACAGGGAGCAGGAAATATCGAAGATATCGCGCGACCTGAAAGCGCTGGCTAAGGAACTGGAAATACCCATTATTGCACTATCCCAGTTGAACCGTTCGGTAGAAAGCCGTAAGGAATCAAAAGTGCCTCAGTTGAGCGATCTTCGTGAATCGGGAGCCATTGAACAAGATGCCGATATGGTAATGTTCTTGTACCGGCCTGAATATTATGGCATTAATAATGATGCAATGGGTAACCCGATAGAAGGCGAAACCCACGTACACATAGCCAAGAACCGTAGCGGTAGCACCGATACTGTAAAGGTGCGGTTTATTAAAGAATACCAGAAATTCGTTGATCTACCAGATAATGATTTCACTTTTGGCGGTAACGACTTTCCTGGCTTTGGTGGCGGAGGCGGTGGATTTGACCGTAATGGCGGTAATTCAGGTAGTGGCTTTAGGCCACAGAACGATAATCCGCAGGCCGGCATACGCCGGAACACCCCACCCGATACCAGCGATTTTGGGGGCAGCAAAATGTTTATACCCGGAGGATTTCAAACATTACCATCAAAAGCCAACGATTACAATTTTGAAGATGATGATATGCCGGCACCTTTTAAGCAAAGACCCAACCCGGGACAGGGTGATGAGGATGCACCATTTTAGGGAACTTATATACAATCATACATAAAAAGCAGCTACCGATGGTAGCTGCTTTTTATTAACTCCAGGTGTATGTTTTGTCTAATAAAGGTAAAAGAGGGGGATTTTTGTTATTGCGAGCAGTTTTGGCTTGGAAATTGTTTTATAGGACATTGTATATTATATAATTGCTAACTATTTTCACACCTCAAAACAATGAAACCTTATGAGAAAAATCTATTTACTGCTAGCCCTTATTTGCATTAGCGTAGTTGCATGTAAGAAAAGAGATAATCATGCCGATGTTAAACTACCTCCAGGCTATATTATTAATGGTATAACCGATGTTACCGTTGAAAAAGACAGTGTAGCGTTTTTAGGCTTAAGCATTGAATTAACCAAGGGAGAACAAGAACAAGTTACTTTATCGGCAACCAACCTGCCTACTGGCGTTACAGTAAGCTTTACACCTGAAAGTGGCACACCCGATTTTGATGCTTTAGCTTCTTTCCGCACCGGTATTAATACACCTACAGGTACCCATCCTATCAAAGTAATGGTAACCGGTAAATCAGGATCTCGCACTTACGATATGAACTTGATAGTAAAACCTATAAGCTCGTGTGGCAACAGAACATTAGGACAATATACTGCCGATGATCTTTGCGATGTTTTTGGGCCTATGACATACAATACCTTTGTATCGCCAACGGGAATTAACAACCGCATTTTTATAAATAATCTTGGCAATACCTTTAGTGGTGGTGCTTTTGCAAACTTGAATTGCGAGGATGGTACGCTGGTAATACCTCAACAGGCTTTCCTTGGCAACGGTACAATTTCGGGTACAGGCACATTCAGCAGCACACAAATGGATATCAATTATGTGTTTATGGCAAGCCTGACATCAACACCTGTTACTTGCCATGTCGTTATGACCAAACAATAAATATTTTAATTCTATAAAAACTAAATGCCCGGTGTTACCGGGCATTTAGTTGTATTTCTATGTTTTGTTATATGGCTATTTTGGACTTATAATTTGCCACTACCGATTCATAAAGTTGTTCATAAATAGGTATAATCCTATCCTTATCAAATTTTCCGGCGTGCGCAATAGCAGCATCTTTAAATTGTTGTAATCGGTCGTCATTTTCCAATATATACAACGCATTTTTTGCCATATCCACGACATCCCCAACTTCGCTTAGAAAACCTGTTTCACCCTGAATATTTATCTCAGGCAAGCCGCCGGCGTTGGTAGATATTACCGGTACGCTGCAAGCCATAGCTTCTAGGGCTGATAAGCCAAAGCTTTCGTACTGAGATGGCAAAATGAAGAGGTCGGTAATGCTTAATATCTCGTCCATTTGCTCCTGCTTACCTAAGTACCTTACATCGCCACACACATCAGGCATGCTACGGCATATCTCTTCTGCATTTTGCCTCTCGGGCCCATCGCCTATCATCAGCAGCTTACTAGGT
>JAEZIL010000278.1 GCA_023436685.1 Bacteroidota bacterium
TTTCAACTCCGGCATCCATACTACCTTCAAAATCGAAACTATGCTTCCCCATTTTTTTCGATTCACCGATGGCTTTCCATATTAATGCTGTCATAGCGCGGCTATCCTTCGCATGTGGGTTTTTTGAGCCCGCCAGGTAGTAGCTCCGTGTTTCATCCCATACGTGCCAAAGTATAGCTTGCGGCACACTATCTTTCTTTGCCACCCATAGTGCTGCACAATTGTGCGCTATACACGCATCAAACAACTTCTGTATTTGCTGTTTGCTAAAATGCATTGATACACCTTTCCTATCAAGGGTTGCCTTTTGGTATTGCCATAGCTGGAGCAGCAATTCAGGCTCGTTGGCTATGGTGAGTTCTGCTTCTGCCTTGCGTATATTGCGCCTGTAATCTTCATGCACACGCAGGAATATGGTTGCTTCAGTGTCGTGCAATGGCATAATAAATGTTTGGCGGGGAATTACCTTAAAACCTTTAGCTGTAAAAAAGCCTATTTGCTTTTGTCCCGGTCTTAAGCTTACCTTCCATACCTTAGCATGCATTTGCGAATAGAGCGAGTCTATCACTTCATATTCAAAATTATCCCGCTTACTTTGTTTAAGATCGTGTGGATAGAAAATATATGGCCCCATATACGGTGTAAGAACAGGGTTACGCAAAATATTCACCCCCATTTTCTGCTCAATATTGTACGGCCATGCCCCTGCTATATTATCTCCATTCATAACAAGGGCAACATCCCAGTTATCGCATATAGCATCCAGCCACCAATCTTTTATAAAAAGCGGTATATCATTCTGCTGTCTACATGCCTGGCGATATTGTTCTTTATTGCTCAAAGCTTATTTGAATTGTAAAACCTTAGCCGGTTGAATACGGCGAATATACAACGATGGCAACCACATACATAGTATGCATAATACCAAAGTTGCAATACTTATCAATATAGGATGCCACCATATAATGCGTACCGGCACCTGCTGTACATAATAGGTAGCTTCAGGCAATGTAAGGAAGCCGGTAGTCAACTGTACCCAGCAAATACCCAATGCAATTATATTTCCTAATAAAATTCCTATTGCTGCTATAAGGCCCGCATGGTACAAAAATATCTTTCTTATGTCTGATGCCTGCATACCCTGAGCCTTTAGTACGCCCACCATTCTTGCCTGTTCAACTATTAATATCAACAAGGTGACTGCCAGGTTTATAATGGCAACTATCGACATAATGACAAGTATGATCCTTGCATTTACATCCTGAAACGACAACCAATCAAATACTCCCGGAAATATCTGTTGCATTGTATTAGTGGTTAACGGAGGTTCCAGGTATTTGTTGAAAATATCCGTGGCAACAGTATCGGCATATTTATGGTCGTCCAGTGTAAGCTGATATCCGTTTATATCATTAGATTGCCAGTTATTAATGCGTTGCAGCAGCTGAATGTCACATATGCCAAAGTCATGGTCTACTTCATCCATACCTGTATGGTATAACCCACTTACCCTTGCTTTTCTTACACGTGGAAATGTGGCTCCCGGCTCTAAAAAGTATAGCAGAATGGTATCGCCCGCATGTATATCCAGTCTTGATGCAGTAGTTTCAGAAAGCAATATATCTTTAGAGTAGCTGGTATCATTAAAATTTATCCACTGCCCATTAATACGCACGCCGCTATTAAATTTATACCTTTCATTTATCCCCTTTAACTGTACACCTTCCATGTATTTATTTACATTCACAATAGCCGGCCGTACAGCAAACGGTGTTATCTCTATAACATGTGGAGAAGCAGCTACCTGCTGCTCCAGTTTTTTATCAGCCTTTATTGGGTTTGGGCTTATTATATTCGATGCATCGGGCGAATAAGGTATAATATGTACGTGCCCCCAAAAACTGAATAATTTTTCACGTATCTCATATTTAAAGCCTGATATAAAGGCCATTGAAAGTATCATAGTAGCTACGCTTAAGGCGGTAGCAATTATTGCCAGCCTTATAATGAACGCAGAAAAAGCCCCTTTTTGATGGAGCAAATAACGGCGCGCTATGAAGAAAGGTAAATTCACAAATGGAGTTTCAAATATAACCCATTAATGTATTTGCATCTAAAAATAAAGGCTCCCGAAGGAGCCTCTAAATAATAGTTATATTTTTTACCAGATCCTTACGCTGGTTGAAGTACCCGATGTGAACCACTGTGTTTTAATAGCACTGCAAGTATTACAGGTTGTAGTAATATTCATACAACTTGCATTTGGCAAACCACTGCAGGGTATACCTACAGCGCATACATTCTGGCCGCAGGCAGGCGGTGTCCAACTTTGAGGGCCACAAGTGTTCCATTCTTTAATATAGCTCCATTGCCAACCAGTACCGGGAGGCGTAGATGCCCATGTAACTGCAGAAAAATTAGGGAATGTTACACTGCTACTAGGCCCTATTGCATATACCACACTTGAAGCCACGCCAGAACAAGTTGAACTGGTAGCTGCGATGTAGTAATAAACAGTGCAAGAAGATACATTGGAAATAGTGATCGATTGTGCTTTTACAAAAAAGCAGCACAAGCCCAGCAGGGCTGTCAAAAGCATTCTTTTCATGATGATAAATTTTAAATGGTGAATTACAAATATAATTTACCATATATAAAAGGTCAATAGCTTATTAAAAAAAATTGCCGGGTAAACCCGGCAATCATAAGAATAAATACTAAATCGTTTAATCTAAAGCGGTGGCATTTTCTATTAAAACACTTGCTTTATTGTTGATCACCTCTACAAAACCACCTGTTATTTCATATAACTCAGTGGTATTTTTATCTTTAATGATCTTCAATTTACCCTTGCCCAAAGAAGCTATCATGGGTGCGTGGTTTTCCAGTATTTCAAAATAACCTTCCGTACCTGGAAGCTGCACACCATACACATTGCCACTATATACTTTATGCTCGGGTGTTAATATATCTAATTGCATAGTGCAAATTCAAAAATCAAAAAAATCGAAAAAAACTCAATTAGTTTTTAGCTTGTTCCATCAGTTTTTTACCCTTAGCTATTGCATCATCAATAGTACCTACAAGGTTAAATGCAGCTTCAGGATATTCATCCACTTCACCATCCATTATCATGTTGAAACCACGAATGGTCTCTTCAATTGGCACAAGCACGCCTTTCAAACCTGTAAATTGTTCCGCTACGTGGAATGGCTGAGATAAGAAACGCTGTACTTTACGTGCGCGAGATACAGTTTGTTTATCTTCTTCGCTCAATTCATCCATACCAAGGATAGCGATGATATCTTGCAATTCCTTATAGCGCTGCAATATCAACTTAACACGGTTAGCACAATTGTAGTGTGCATCGCCCACTATTTGAGGAGTAAGAATACGTGAAGTAGAATCCAGTGGATCTACTGCTGGATAAATACCCAGATCCGCAATTTTACGGCTCAATACGGTAGTGGCATCAAGGTGGGCAAAAGTTGTCGCCGGAGCAGGATCGGTCAAGTCATCCGCAGGTACATATACCGCCTGTACAGAGGTAATAGAACCGTTTTTAGTTGAAGTGATACGCTCTTGCATCAGACCCATTTCTGTAGCCAGCGTAGGTTGGTAACCCACCGCTGAAGGCATACGGCCAAGCAGTGCCGACACCTCAGAACCAGCCTGCGTAAAACGGAAGATGTTATCTACGAAGAAAAGGATGTCTTTACCTTTACCGGTACCATCACCATCACGGAAATATTCAGCCATTGTAAGGCCCGAAAGTGCCACACGCGCACGTGCGCCGGGCGGTTCGTTCATCTGACCAAATACGAAAGTTGCCTTAGAATCTTTAAGTTGTTCCTGGTCAACTACCGAAAGGTCCCAGCCACCTTTTTCCATGCTGTGCAGGAACTTTTCACCGTATTTTACAATACCGGCTTCTATCATCTCACGCATCAGGTCATTACCCTCACGTGTACGTTCGCCCACACCGGCAAATACCGATAGACCGCTATATGCTTTCGCAATGTTGTTAATTAGCTCCTGGATCAATACTGTTTTACCAACACCCGCACCACCAAACAAACCAATTTTACCACCTTTTGCATACGGCTCGATCAGGTCGATAACTTTGATACCTGTAAAAAGGATCTCAGAAGCCGTGCTCAGGTTTTCAAATTTAGGCGGCTTAGCGTGTATTGGACGGCCATTAGTTTTGTCAGGCTGCGGCAAACCATCAATAGCATCACCTGTAACATTAAACAGGCGGCCATGTATTTGTTCGCCGGTTGGCATTGCAATCGCCTTACCGGTATCTACTACTTCCATACCCCGCACAAGGCCTTCAGTACCATCCATTGCTACGCAACGCACGCTATCCTCACCTAAGTGCTGCTGTACTTCAAGCACCAGCTTATCGCCATTTGGGCGCTTTAGCTCCAATGCGTTATAGATTTCAGGCAATTTGCCTTCACTACTAAAGTGTACGTCTATAACCGGACCGATAATTTGTTTGATTTTACCAACGTTTGGCATATGACTTAATTATAAGAAAAATATTAAATGCTGAAAATTTGCGCAAAGGTAAGCCTAACAGACTGAAAAGTCAAAAACCAATGGCTTATTATTTCTTTTCTGCCTTCAGAAACAATTACAGCCTACTGCAAGCGGCTAAATTCAAAAGTGGGGCTGCCTGGTTGGCCCGCCTTATCGTAGAAATCAATGAAATGAAACTTGAAAAATTGCCTGTTTCTGGACTGGATCAAATACGTCCACTCTTTATTAACTGCATATTTCCCATTATCAAAATTATATTTCTTCCAATCCCACCCGATAGCATCTCTGTAAGGAGAAAATTTTACCCGGGTAATATAATCGGTGGTCACCTCATTGAAAGGTGGCAATGTACTATCCCTTACTGCTTGTACACTTGCCTGTAAATAATTATCCTTGGCGGGATTGAGTAATACGCCATTTACTAAATAAGGAAAATTATTAAGCTCGCGATATATATATCTGTACCTCGTAAATACTATGTCCCAGCTATCTTTTGGAGGTTCAGGCTTTATAACACCGTCGTTGAATGATAAATATCCATAATTATATGTGGCATCAATTGGTATGGTCACTTTCTGTACTTGCTTCGAATGCAGGTCGCTGAACATAACCTCATAATGAGAAGCATCGGCAGTGGTGATCTTGATTTTTCTAAACGTATCCTTATAATGTGCAGGGTTTACCTTAATTATATACACAAAACCCTTTGATATTCCGTTATCGCCCCATTTACCAAATGCGGTTGAATCCGGCATACCTTCTGGCGCATCCATTTGCCACCTGCTATCATTATAACCGGGTGCTTCAACTACTTGTGTAATGTCTGTTTGCCCTGTATTAAATACATATAGGTCTTTAGCGCCATTCACATATATAGGATAACCTTCAACAGATGAGCCAAAAGCTAAATCCCAGCTATTAATCAGGCTTGTTGCAACTACTTTTTGATTTTCAAGGTCGTAAAAAACCTGGTCAGGATAAGCTGGTCCGCCCATAGAAATTTGTTCAATCTTCGCTTCACCTTTTGCAGGTAAAGGGATTGGCGTTTCTTCTTTTTCACAAGATGCTAATAGTGAGGCAAATACCAGTAAAAAGCAACCAAGTCTATTTAAGCTCATGACGAAGCAAATATCTAAATCAAAATAAAATGTTATGTCAGAGTATTGTCATTCAGCTTGTAGAATCAGGAAAATCCCATCAAATTTAACCCTAACATTACACTAGCAAATAATTAATTAGGTTTGCAACCTGAAACAAACCTGGAAAATGCGAGTTAAATACCTCATTTTATTCTTTATTGGTTCAATATGTTTGGCTGCCTGCTCTGAATCAGGAAACAAATTCACTGTTAAAGGCAGGATTGAGA
>JAEZIL010000287.1 GCA_023436685.1 Bacteroidota bacterium
GGCACTGATTTCAGTGCCTGTTTAAGTATAAGCCCACTATTTTAGTATTTAAGTATTAATCAGCATCTTTGCGGCTTAATCATTTTTGTATCGATGGATCTGGAATTCAATAAGAATGAAGACGCTATGAGGATGGCTGTGAGCCAGATGAAACAACGCCATGCCCAGGTAAGCCTTGGCGGCGGCAAAAAAGCCATAGAAAAAGCACGTGAGAAGGGCAAGATGACGCCTCGCGAACGTATTCAATATCTTATAGATAAAGACAGCACATTTACCGAGATAGGCAGCTTTGCAGGCTGGGAGATGTACGCCGAACATGGTGGCTGCCCTGCGGGTGGTACAGTAGCTGGTTTAGGCTACATACGTGGCCGCCAGTGCATGATAGTAGCTAATGATAATACAGTAAAAGCAGGTGCCTGGTTTCCCATAACAGGTAAAAAAAACCTGCGCCTGCAAGAAATAGCTATGGAAAACCACCTGCCCGTGGTGTATATAGTAGATAGTGCCGGTGTATACCTGCCCATGCAAGACGAGATTTTTCCCGATAAAGAACACTTTGGCCGTATTTTCCGCAACAATGCGCAAATGAGTGCCATGGGTATTACGCAAATAGCCGCTGTAATGGGTAGCTGTGTAGCGGGTGGTGCCTACCTGCCTATTATGAGCGATGAAACACTGATGGTGGAAGGTAATGGCTCTATATTTCTGGCTGGCCCGTACCTGGTAAAAGCAGCCATTGGCGAAGATGCCGACCTGCAAAGCCTTGGCGGTGCTAAAATGCACACTGAAGTAAGCGGTATTGCCGATTATAAATTCGATACCGAGCAGGAATGCCTCGACCAGGTGCGCCGTATTATAGATAAAATGGGCGAGCAGCCGCGTGCCGGTTTCGACCGTGCTAAGCCTGCCGTACCAAAGAAAGATGTAAAAGATATTTACGGCATAGTATCGGCCGATAATACGAAGGCATACGATGTAGTAGAGGTTATTGAACGAATTGTTGACAATTCAGAGTTCGACCAGTTTAAGCAAGACTATGGCAAAACCATCGTATGCGGTTATGCACGCATAGATGGCTGGGCGGTAGGTATTGTAGCAAATCAACGAAAAATAGTAAAGAGCGGTAAAGGCGAAATGCAGTTGGGTGGTGTTATCTACAATGATAGCGCCGATAAGGCTGCGCGCTTCATACAAAACTGCAACCAGAAGAAGATACCACTGGTTTTCCTGCAAGACGTTACCGGCTTTATGGTGGGCAGCCGCAGCGAGCAATCGGGCATTATTAAAGATGGCGCTAAGCTGGTGAACGCAGTATCCAACTCAGTAGTGCCTAAGATAACTATAGTGATAGGCAACTCTTACGGCGCGGGCAACTATGCTATGTGTGGCAAGGCTTACGATCCCCGCTTTATATACGCATGGCCCAATGCCAAGATAGCCGTAATGGGTGGCGAGCAGGCAGCTAAAACATTGTTGCAAATACAAGTGGCAGGCCTGAAAGCAAAAGGTGAAGTGATAGACCCTGAGAAGGAAAAAGAAATGCTGAAAACCATTACCGATAAATACAATGCGCAAACATCAGCCTATTACGCCGCTGCACGCCTGTGGGTAGATGAGATCATTGATCCTACAGAAACACGCCGTGTAATATCAGAAGGTATCAATGCCGCTAATCACAATCCGGAGATGAAAGAATTTAAGACGGGAGTATTTCAGGTGTAATCTAAACTATATATTTTCAAAGGCCATCGAAAGATGGCCTTTTTTATTGGGGGTGTTTTAACGGTATGTATTGAGTTTTAACTTAAAGCGTTGTAGTTTGGCTTGAAATAATTAATATGTACCGCTGTATCTCTCTGGTCTTTTGCGTTTGTTTTATGACTAATTATGCAAGTGCTCAGGATACAAACAGTTTTGTCCGCTTAAATCCAGTAACAAGTTTTGCTTTATTGAGGGAACCTGCAAGAGCCACTTCTGATAATACAATTCTCACTATTACTCCTGAAGATGACTTTTTTGCCTTTTCGTATATGCAGACTAGTGCATTTAATTTCTGGCATGTTGTTTACAGGGGTAATGTAGGCTGGGTTTGGGATAACTATGCATATTGTCTCTATGATGAAACTGAGAAAAGAAAATTAGCAGATATTGGAATGAATGATGACTCAATTAGAATGCGTCGAGCAATAGTCTTAGATGCTGCAGCAATGAAATATTTCAAAGTGCAGCGTGATATTGACAGTATGGAAAAAGTAAAAGATTCCTTGGAAGCTGAAATGAAACTTGCTAAGGCGAGGCAGCAAGGGTTGGGTATTTATTCTTTCGATTACGATTATGCAAACGAATATTCGAGCTTTGTGGATATTAATATAGGAGTATTTAACTTTTCAAAGAAGACTATTAAATACGTTTATTTTTTCTTTAGCGCTGAAGATGCTGTTGGGGGTAAAATAAGCAGCTTTGGTAAGACAATATTTACAGCTAAAGGTGTTGGCCCAATAGAGGCAAATGATGGAGGGTATTACGAATTTGACAATCTCATATACAGTAAGATTGTTGACTACGTTTATGCTGTAAAAATTGATGTCGAATATATGGATGGTACGAAAAAATCTTTTCCAAAGCCTATTCGACTCAGGCTCAAAAGTTCTGGTTGATGTATTGATTTAAGCAATGCTCACTGCATTATTCGAAACTTATATTATCTAACTATAAAAAGTCTGACATGTTGGTGTATTTTATTCTTTGGATTATCTCGCTAATCATAGGTATATTCATAACCCGAGCAATTTTTGAAATATCCAAATTTTCAAAAAGATCTGATGAACTAGTGGATGCTCATACAATTTCATGTGAGTTATTACGAAAGCAAAATGACACATTGACGTTATTATTACACGCCTCTTTCGAAAATAAGAAGATAGGACTCATAAATAAATCAACGTCCTCTGTGAAAATGATTGATATTACTGAAATTAAAAACTATGATTTGTCTTTATACGATATTCAAGTTATATCGAAATAATAAATCATGACCATCCATCTCGAAACACCCCGCTGTATAATCCGCGAACTTCGCCTTGAAGACGAAGAAGGCATGTTTGCTATGGATAGCGACCCGCAAGTGCATCTGTATCTTGGCAAGCAACCTATCCAGTCGCGCAACAAAGCGCGCGAATATATTGAGCTTATTCATCAGCAATATGCCGACTATGGCATAGGGCGCTGGGCGGTTATTGATAAGGAAACAAATGAGTTCCTTGGCTGGACGGGTTTTAAATTCATGGATAAAGTAAATGGACGCACCGACACTTATGATTTTGGCTACCGCTTCAGGCGCAGTGCCTGGGGCAGGGGCATTGCTACCGAAACTGGCAAAATAGCGCTTGAGTATGGCGTTAGGAACCTCGGTTTAAAACCAGTACATGCTATGACCGATGTTAATAACAAAGCTTCAATGAATGTGCTGGAAAAGCTCGGCTTCCGTTTTGTAGAGATATTCGACTACGATGGCCCTAACCCCCAATGGCTGGGCGATAACCTCCGCGCCACCTGGTACGAATTACCTGAAACATTCCATTAGTTTATTTATTGTGTAATTTATTGTATATTTGCTGTGTTATTGCTTTGCTCATGCAATAGTAACTGGTAAATCGGCGCCTTCAAAACGAAGTTTTGCCAGCGCGGGCATACCTGACTAGCAAATAGTGAGAGCCAACGAAACACACCGACCCCTGCGTAGCGATGCAAGAAAGTTGACCGCATCAGATACCCAAATAAGTATGATAAGAATTGTTAAGTTCACCAAACTATGACAAACTACATTTCAACCCTCAAAAACAAGCCTGCAAAGCAATTGGGTTCCCAACTGTCGCACAAAAATTTTTTTTTATGACAGAAAACTTAGCAAAACTTAACAACGAATATGAAAATGTTTTAATTGTTTGTCTCGGCGGCATAGTATTTAACACTAGCTATCAACTATTCAAGTACATTTGATTTATGATCGAACTAAAGAATGTAAGTAAAAGCTTTGGCGAGAAGGTGGTGCTGGAAGATGTGAATGCCGTTATGGAGCCTGGGAAGGTAAACCTGATCATAGGTACCAGTGGTAGCGGTAAAACAGTTATGATGAAGTGCATGATAGGGTTGATACGCCCTAACAATGGCCAGGTGCTGTATGAAGGCAAGGATATACTTACTATGGATCAGGATGCACTTAAAGAGATACGTATGCAAATAGGCATGCTCTTCCAGGGCTCGGCCTTGTTTGATAGCATGAACGTAGAGCATAATGTACGCTTCCCGCTCGATATGTTCACCAAAAAGACCTTGAAAGAAAAGCGCGAACGCGTGAATGAAGTGCTGGACCGTGTAAACCTGAAGGATGCTAACAAAAAGTTCCCTGCTGAAATAAGCGGCGGTATGAAAAAACGCGTGGCCCTGGCCCGCGCACTGGTCCTGATCCCCAAATACCTCTTCTGCGACGAGCCTAACTCGGGCCTTGATCCGCAAACATCTTTAGTTATCGATAAACTGATAAAGGAACTAACTGAAGAGTACAATATTACCACCATTATC
>JAEZIL010000308.1 GCA_023436685.1 Bacteroidota bacterium
TGCTTATCCTAAACGCATTGTTTCCAGAGTTTATTATGAAGAAGCTATTAGTTTTTGCTGTGCTATTGATGTCAGGTTTTAAATCTGTAAAGGCACAGAGTTCACTTTTTGGAGCAACCAAACAACCGGCAAGAAGTGGATTTATTATCAATGTTAATGGTGGACTCGATTTGCCGGGGGCAGATATGGCTAAACGTTTTGGTGCCAGCTATAAGCTTGGAGGGGCAATTTTGTATAAAACCACCGGTAACTGGATGTTCGGGCCTAAGATCGATTTCATTATAGGCAATAAGATCAGAGAAGATTCTTTATTGAGAAACATACAGACATTCGATGGTTACCTGATAAACCAAAATGGCCTGGTTGTAGATGTAGGCAAGTTTGAAAGAGGGTATATGATAGGCCTGCAGGTTGGTAAGATATTTAATACATCAGACAAGAATAGCGATAACGGTGTATTGTTGACCACTTCGGCAGGTTTTATGCAGCATAGAATCAATCTCTATGATCAAGACCGTTCAATACCTCAAATAAGGGGTGAGTACCGCAAAGGCTATGACAGGCTTTCTAATGGATTATATCTTGAGCAATATGTAGGGTATAACCACATGAGCACTAAGGGATTTCTAAATTTCCATATAGGGCTCGATATTACTGCCGGCTTTACAAAAGGCAGAAGAGATTTTATTTATGATGTAATGAGGCCGGGAAATGAGTCTCGTATAGATTTGTTATTCGGGATAAGGGGAGGTTGGTATATCCCTATTTTCAAGCGTAAATCAGAGGAGATATTTTTCGAATAGTCTTATTTTGAAGCAAAATAGTGATTAATAATATTGTAGAAAGACACTACAGTATCATTATCATCATTCCAGTTATTCTCACTATGTACTTCATCCAGCCAGCTAATGGCCTCAGGGTATGCATTAAAAGAGTTCATCTGCGTTAAAACCTCTTCATATGCATTAGTGTTTCCCTCAAAAAGTTCGCTAATGAATTGGTATTTATCATTAATGCTAATTAACCTGCGGATATCGGTATCAGCACTTGATGTAGTAGCCACAATTGCACTGGCAATAGGTTCAGTTTCCTCTACAGTTGGTACCACAATGGTTTCATCAGACTCTTTTATAGTATTATCATCCATTGCTTTTTGTTGTTGTTCAATAGCTTCATTATTTGAGGATTCTTCAACTTTCAGTATTGGTGTTGTACTTGTAAGAGAACTATTGAAAGCTATACGACTGCGCATCTCCAACAAATCTGCATATATAACTTTAGTATAGTCCATCATCAGGTCCAAGTCTATTATTTCCGGCTCACCTGTTTTGCCTGATAGTTCGGTAAGTTTTTGCAATAAATTTGAAATACGCTGCATAATCTCCTTTTAAAACAAAAATAAGGGGATATGGCTTTATTCGCGAAGATGTATCTTCGTATTGAGAACTTATATTTATAAGTAGCACACAACAAAAAATGAAACATATTAGAACAGGAAGAAATAAGAAAGGAATAAAGCGGTTTAAAGTACAAAAACTTGCAGAGGCAAACACATCCGAAATAGACAAACAAGTGTTTGATGCAGTGCTGACAACCCTTTATAATAATGCTGACAAGGATGTTCTTGACCTGGAACGGGAAATATACCAGCCACACGGTATCAAGTTAAGTTTGAAACATGCGGAAAGACTTTGGGAAGTAATGTTAAGCTCTGGTTGGGTTAGCCCGGTAATAGGTTTTGGCAATTCGGGTAAAGTAGCATTAACGCAAAGCGGATATCAGTTAATGGCACAATATGGGGGGTACAGCAAATTTCTTGAGGCACAGAAAATAGCTCAGCAGCAACAGCCGCAAACAATCATTTTACCCTTGCAGGTTCAAAGCGAGGAGGGGGAAGAAGAAGACCAGCCCCTACAGGATCAGCCTTCAAAGGCAGCTGACGAGAGAAAGACAAAAAAATAAGCCTACCGATATATACCATATTAATTTCAGCTATTTTTGCCTATGCGCTTTTGGTTTACCTGTTTTATTATCGGATGCTGTATGGCTAATACAGCAATCGCGCAGCAAAATGGTGTATGGTCTTTGCAGCAAGCTGTACAGTATGCTATTGATCATAATATTTCCATTCAGCAAAATGTATTAAATGAGCGCTTAGCTAAACTTACTTTACAACAAACCCAGTTAGCCCAGCTACCTAATGCCAATATATCTTCATCTTATGGCCGGAGCTTTGGTCGTTCTGTCGATCCTACGACAAACCAATTTGTTGAAGGAAGTAGTTACGATTTTTTAAGTTTAGGTGGAAGTGCAGATGTACTTGTATTTGGCTGGTTTCAAAAACGAAATAACATAGCCAGGAACCGCTTTAATCTCAAAGCAGCATCGGCAGATGTAGACCAACTTAAAGACGATGTATCACTAAACGTTGCCACCGGCTATTTAAGGGCGTTATTGGCGCAGGAGCAAATTAAAGTGGCACGTAAGCAAGTTGAGTTATCGGAAGCGCAACTAAAACAAACCCAGGCTTTTGCAAATGCAGGCAGGCTACCTGAATTGAATGTTGCACAGTTACAAGCACAATTAGCAGGAGATAGTGCGAACCTGATAACTGCGATATCCGACTATAATGCTTCTATCCTTGACATTAAAGCCCTTTTAAATCTGGATTTTTCTGTTCCCTTCAATTTAGAGGTACCAGATGTAAAAATAGCGGATCAGTTTGCTGTAAACAGTATGAGCCCGGAAGATATATACGTCCAGGCAGCAGGTCATCTGGGTTCAATAAGAAGCAGTCAAATGAAGGTTTTTGCAGCTGAGAAGAATTATCATGCTCTTAGAGGTGCCTTATGGCCTCAGGTGACGATTGGGGCGCAATTTGGCACCAACTGGGCAAGCACATATAAAGAAATTGTTGGTACACCTACATTTACAGGTAAGGGTACACCAACTGGAAACTATGTTCCTGTGCCTGCCTTAGATACACTATTCCCTGTTTATCAACCAGAAGTAGTATATCAAACACGCACCATACCATTGGGCAAACAATTGGATAACAACTTCCGCCAGACTGTATCGTTAAACCTGAACATACCATTATTTAATGCATGGCAGGCGCAATATTCAGTAAAGCAAGCAAGGATCAATTTGTTTTCACAGCAGTTGAATAAGTACAGTGCCGAACTGAAATTGAAACAAGATGTTTATAAGGCACACAACGACGCAGGTAATGCAATTCAAAAATACCATGCAGCCGTAAGGGCTGTTGATGCTGCTCAACGTGCCTATGATTTTGCACAGAAGCGGTATGATTTAGGCTTAACCAATACTGTAGAATACCTAACGACTCAAAATACGCTTTACCAGGCAGAGTCTCGTTTAGCTAGTGCGAAATACGACCTGATATTCAAATTAAAGGTGATTGATTACTATCTTGGTAAAGAATTAAAACTATAAGCATGGCAGACCTTAAGGATGTGCTACTGGAAGCTATACGTGAGGCAGGGAAGATCATCCAACACTATTTTCAAGGCACATTCACCATCGACAACAAAGGCTCTATTAATAATCTTGTAACCGAAGTTGATACACGTACCGAAACTAAGATCATAGAAATTATCAAGAGCTACTTTCCTGATCATAGTATTATAAGTGAAGAAGTTGGTGAATTAATGCAAGAGTCAGATTATCAGTGGATAATTGACCCAATTGATGGAACAGTAAACTTTGCCCATGGCATACCCATTTGTTGCGTAAGCATTGGTGTACGGCATAAAGAAGAGCTTGTGCTAGGTAGTGTATACAACCCTATGATGAATGAGCTATTCTTTGCTGAGAAAGGAAAGGGAGCTACATTGAATGGCAAGGCAATATCTGTATCTAAAAAATCAGATTTCAAAAAGGCCTGCCTGGTAACCGGATTTCCGTACAAATGGCCTAAGACATATGAGCACCCTATCAAAGTATTTGAACGGTTTATTTTAGAAGGTTTGCCGGTACGCCGTTTAGGCTCTGCTGCAATAGACCTTTGCTGGGTGGCTTGTGGCCGTTTCGACGGATTTTGGGAATACAATCTTAACCCTTGGGATCTTGCAGCGGGATATTTGATTGTACAAGAGGCCGGCGGCACCATTACCAATTTCGATGGGCAGGCTTATAGCGTTTTTGACAAGGAAACATTAGCCACCAATGGGCTTATACACCAGGAAATGCTTGGCGTAATTCACAAAAAAGACAAGTAGCATAAAAGTTATGGATGAACAACGGACGGAAATATCCTCATTGGGCGAATTTGGTTTAATAGACCATTTAGTACAACAAAACGAGACAAGGCAGGCCAGCACTTTGCTTAGTGTTGGCGATGATGCAGCAGTTATTGACCACTTCGGTAGACAAACAGTAATAACAACCGACATGCTGGTTGAAGGTGTCCATTTCGATATGATGTACACACCACTAAAGCACTTGGGTTACAAGTCTGTGGTAGTAAATCTATCAGATATTTATGCCATGAACGCTACTCCTACGCATATAACAATGAGTATCGCTATATCAAATAAGTTTTCAGTAGAGGCTTTAGATGAGTTTTACGAGGGTGTTTATGCCGCCTGCGACAAATATAATGTTGACCTGGTAGGTGGTGATACAACCACATCTTTAAGAGGCTTTGTAATAAGCGTAACAGCCATTGGTGAAGTAGCACCAAATATGTTCGTAACAAGATCAGGAGCTAAAAATGGAGATCTGATATGTGTTACCGGAGATTTAGGTGGGGCTTTTTTAGGCTTGCAACTTTTGGAACGTGAAAAGCGAATTTTCCTGGAAAACCAGGGAATTCAGCCTGATTTGGAAAATAAGGCTTATACAGTTGGCAGAGTGTTAAAACCAGAAGCCAGGGTTGATATAGTTAATTGGCTCCAGGAGAATGATATAATACCAACAGCAATGATTGATGTAAGCGATGGGCTAAGCTCTGAGATATTGCATATATGCAAACAAAGTAGCTGCGGCTGTATGGTATATGAAGATAAGATTCCTATCAATGAAGCCACAAGAGCCCATGCGTACGAAATACAAATGGACCCCACAGCTTGCGCCCTTAGCGGGGGAGAAGATTACGAGCTACTGTTTACTATTAAGCAGGAAGATTATGAAAAGGTAAAGCTGAACGAACAAATATCAGTAGTTGGCCATATCACTGAGAGTACTCAAGGGGCCCATTTATTAACAAAAGGGGGCAACAAACATCAACTAACGGCCCAAGGGTGGAATGCCTTTAGCGAAAAAAGATAGCCAGCACTTTGTATCGTAAATTTTTTTTGTATTTTGGGGTTTAAATAATTGCAAAACATGAGGTTTTGGAAACATACACTTATTACAGCTGCAGCATTTATAGGTATCAGCTCCAGCGTTTTATACACATCTTGCGTAAAGGACAGTTGCGAACGCCTCCGTTGCAAAAACGGTTCGGTTTGTAATGATGAAGTATGCCAGTGTAAAACCGGTTACGAAGGAACCGAATGTGAACATGCAGTTGTGGAACGCTATGAAGGCAGCTATGATGGTAGCACCAAATGTAACGAAATGGCACCAAGTATAGATTCGGCACATGTAACTCGTGTAAACCATAATACAGTAACGTTCCGTCTCTTTTCAATGGGTGTAAGCGAGAATACTTATAAAGTGACAGTAGACGCTAAGTCCGGACGTTATACCAACCCGGAGAAAGGGATTATAGTTGATGTAATAGACGATGCCGATAGAATAACCATACGCGAGCAAACGATACAAAATGGCATGACAAGTATTTGCACATTCATTGGCACGAAAAGAAAATAGTAATTACTTTATTATACTTATAGCCGGGAAATATCCCGGCTTTTTTATGCCTGTTTTATAAAGCAGTAAATCATTAGTTTTGCTCTATGTCTATTAGTGTTCAATCGCTTACAAAAATATACGGCACGCAAAAAGCTGTAGATAATATATCATTCGAATTAGGCAAAGGTGAGATTGTTGGATTTTTGGGCCCTAATGGCGCAGGGAAATCAACAACAATGAAAATGATAACAGGGTATTTGCCTGCAACGCAAGGAAGCATTACTGTATGCGGATATGATATACAGGAAAAGCCTATGGAAGTGAGAAAAAGAATAGGATATCTTCCTGAGGCTAATCCCTTATACTATGACATGTATGTACGTGAATATCTTGAATTTAGTGCCGGCGTTCATCACCTTGGAAAACAAGCTAAACAACGCATAGAGGAGATGATAACCTTAACAGGTTTAACTAAAGAAGCCCACAAAAAAATAGCAGCCCTATCAAAAGGCTACAAGCAAAGGGTAGGGCTGGCGCAGGCAATGCTACATGACCCCGAAGTACTAATATTAGATGAGCCAACATCCGGGCTCGACCCAAATCAAATATTAGAAATACGTGATTTAATATTACGTATAGGAAAACAAAAAACTGTATTACTATCTACACATATTATGCAAGAGGTGCAGGCAATGTGTAGCCGTGTTATTATAATAAGCAGTGGCAAATTAGTAGCAAATGATTCAATAGAAAGTTTACAACAAAATAAACTGCAACAAAATGCTTTAATTGTTACGTTTGAAACCTCAGTTGATCCAACATTGCTTGGCAAACTTAAATATGCCGATAGCTATAGCAATACCGGTGAAAATACCTGGAAATTCAATACTAAAAAACCTGAAGAGCTCAGAAAAGAAGTAATGCAACTAGCATTACAAAATGATTTAAGTATCCGCTCTCTCCAAACAGAAACACAATCGCTGGAAGATGTATTTAGAACTTTGACCACAAGCAATAAATAATAGTATTAATTTAGCTTAAATTGATTATATGGGCATTACTGACAAATTGTTTAAGATGAAAACAGAAAAAGCTGAAGCTAATTTAAAGGCTGGGCAAGAGTTTTTGGAGACTAATAAAACTAAGGATGGTATTATTAGCCTGCCGAGTGGCCTACAATATGAAATAATACAAAAAGGAGATGGGGCCCAACCAACTGAATTTAATAAAGTTACTTGCCACTATCATGGCACCCTTATAGATGGAACAGTATTTGACAGCTCTGTACAAAGAGGACAACCTGCATCTTTCCCTCTAAATATGGTTATAAAAGGTTGGACGGAAGGCCTACAACTTATGAATGTAGGTAGTAAATATAGATTCTTTATTCCGCCGCACCTTGGCTATGGCGACAGACAAGTAAGCGCACAAATAGGGCCTAATAGTACATTAATATTTGATGTGGAGCTATTAGGTATCAACTAAATCATCCTCTGTAAAATGTATTAAAAGCGTGTGTATTTTCACACGCTTTTTTTGTTTGAAGTTATGCTTATTGCATTTATGTGCTAAATTGTATATGCTACCGTATTATGAGAATGAAAAACATTTACCTATCAATAATATTATTGCTGGCTTCAGTGAACTGCCTGGCACAAAATGTAAAGCTGAGATCACTAAACAATGATATGGATGTACCATTAGTGCCTGTAAGTGAATGGCAACAATTACACCATGTATTAAAGATAAATGGCCCAGTGCAGGTTGTAATGAAATTCACAAAGCGTCTTTCTGCTCAAGACTGGGAAAATCTAAAAAGTAGTGTGGATATAATATCATACTTGCCAGATAGTTCAATAATAGGATATATCAATCGTTCATTAGATGATAAACTTATTGCTCATTCGTATATATCAGACATCAAGCCACAATGGAAAGTCAGCACCTTTATCTGGAACAAAGCATCTACAAAAACTAAGGGTATTGATGTATTAGTGAAAATTAAAAAGAGCTTGTCTATTGATGAGGTGAAGCAAGGACTCATTAGTTATGGCGCAAAGCTTCTTAAGGATGAAGCAAGATATAATGGCAACTATGCAATCACTATACCGGGTAATAGACTTAGAGATTTTGCAAACTGGCAAGTAGTAGAGTATATATGCCCATTATCGTCTGACGAACCTTTGGATGTAGAATCTCAATATTCTGCAAAGATAAACCTTGCTAGTACTGCGCCTATTAATGGAGGCTTCGGTTTAACAGGTAGAGGAGTAACTGTTGGGGTAGGCGATAATGTTTCGGGCAATTTTCATATTGATTTGAAAGACCGCATAATTAATTATAATCCTGCTGCATATACTAATCATGGAGTGCATATAAACGGCATTGTTGGGGGGGCAGGCATTATAGATCACAAGGGTGAGGGTGCTGCGCCTGCAGCTACATTGATCAATCATTTATACAGCAATGTATGGGATCAGCTGCCCGCAATGTACCAAAC
>JAEZIL010000309.1 GCA_023436685.1 Bacteroidota bacterium
TCGACGCTGTCTGTAGTTAGCTGGCCATTCCTGTAACCCTTCACAATCACACTATACCAGTCTGAATCGTTACCGCTTGGCCCGCCCATCTTTTTTGCAAAACCAAACGGGTCACCATCCTTCATAATGAAATAAGGGTATGTAGCATTGGCTATGTAAAAACCATTTACCGGTTCGCCTTGTGCTTTATCTTTTAGAAAAACTTTATTTGATGTACCCCATGACACAAGATACTGTGGCGAGTTGTTATAACCATAGCCCGTTATAGACGCATGGTCATTCGTATAGTCACCAGTCAGGGAATCTACTACGTTTGAGTAAGAAAAACCATGATCCCAATAAGTACCAAACTGGCTGCTTTGGTAGTAGCATTCAAAATGTGCCAGACCATCGTCAAAGCCTACATCGGTACCGGGATTGTTCATGTTTACATAAAATGTATCCGCACCCGGAAGGTTTAGTGTGTCGAAAGTTGCTACTGTTTGTGCATTAGCAGCAGCAAAGCCTATAAAGGCTAAAAATAAAAGGGTAAATCTGCGCATATAGTTTTGATAGTTTAAAAACATGTTCAAAACGCAGCTACGGAAAATTGCAGAAAAGATAAAGGTGTTACCTAATAAGTATGCCTCTGTCTCATCTGTGCTTTTATCCCGAAAGCAACGATAAGTTAGTACAAAGGCAGGTCTTCTGACTTACTTCACTTTTGTGAGCCTTCCCGTTCGTGAACAGTGGCAGCGGTTACAAAAGCTTTCTATTGAAGCTTACAGCATCGGGTAATGTCCGGGATTTACACCCGGTTCCCTTTTCATTCCTGTTATACGTTATATAACATGGAAACCTTCGTGGTGCAAATGTAGAAAACACACCAGTAAAACAAAAAACTATTTTATAAACAGGTTGTGAATTACGAAGTAATGCGCTGACGCATAGCTTCATATAGTATCATACCGGTAGCTACAGATACGTTTAGTGAATCGAAAGTTGTAGCCATGGGTATGCGTATCAAAGTATCGGCACGGCGTATTACATCTTTGCTGATACCGGTATCTTCAGCTCCCATTACTATACACGAAGGGCCAGTAAGGTTAGCCTCATGTACAGGTATGCTACCCTTCATTTGCGTACCCAATACCTGTATCCCATTCAAGCGGAGCACATCTATTGCCTGCTGCACCGAAGGTATCCTGCACAGTAATATTTTATTCAATGCGCCTGCAGATGTTTTAATAGCTTCTTCTGTAAGCGAAGCGGATGATGATGTAGGCAATATCAATCCCTGTGCACCACAGCATAAGGCACTGCGCGCTATAGCACCTACATTGCGTACGTCGGTAACCCCATCCAGCATTACAAATAGAGGTGTAATACCCTGATCTACCACATGCGATATACCATCCTGCAACTCGGTGTATTGCAAAAGGCTGGTCCATGCCACAACACCCTGGTGCTGTGCTTTGGTCATATTGTTAAGCTTTTCTACAGGCACCTGGCTTATGGGTATATTACGCTCCCGGGCCAGTTGCTTGATGGTGTTCACTTCAGGGCCAACTGCTGTACGCAGCAGAAATATCTTTTCAATTGTAGTACCCTGCTCCAGAGCTTCCAAAATAGGCTTACGGCCAATAAGTAACGGCAGGGAACGTGCAGGCTTCATAGCGCAAACCTACAAAATAGCTTTATTCTTTAGGCGATTTGTTATCAGCAGAACTTTCATATTGCTTTAAACAGTCAGGACAAAGGCAGTCTGTATATTGCTGCTTTAGTTGATTAAGCACAGTTTCATTCAGTTTATATGCAAAGCACCAGCAATGCCCTGTTTCCATTGTGCAGGCAAACTCTCTACCGCATTGTACACATTGCTTGTTGACCATAAATGAAAGCGGCAAGCCTTACCGACCTGCCGCTGTAAAATTATGTAAGAAGTTAGAGAATTAAGCCATGTTATGAAATACACGCTGAACATCATCGTCTTGCTCCAGCCTTTCTATCAGCTTAAATACATCGTCCGATTGCTCATCCGTTACTTCAACTGTATTCAGCGGTATCCATTCTATCTCTGAAGATATTGGCGTGATGCCTCTTTCTTCCAGGGCTTTTTGCATATTACCAAAATCGTTGAATTCGCAGCGCACTATCAGGTGGCCTTCACTGTCTTCACCAAGTTCTTCAAGACCTGCATCTATCAGTTCCAGTTCAAGGTCCTCAGGGTTCAACCCTTCTTTATTTAATTTGAAAACGCCCAGGTGCTTGAACAGAAAACCTACCGAGCCGCTGTTGCCCAGGTTACCGCCGCCTTTATTGAAATGAGAGCGTACATTGGCCACGGTACGTGTAGTATTGTCGGTTGCAGTTTCTACTAATAATGCTATGCCATGGGGTGCATATCCTTCATATAGCACCTCGTCATAGTTACTGGTATCCTTACCCAAAGCATTTTTTATAGCCCCTTCAATGCGCTCTTTCGGCATGTTTACCGATTTAGCATTCTGCATGATCCGGCGAAGCATTGGATTGGTATCAGGATCGGAGCCGCCTTTCTTTACAGCAATAGCTATTTCTTTACCAATACGGGTAAATTGTTTTGCCATTCGGTCGTACCGCGCAAACATTTTCGATTTCCTTACTTCAAATATCCGGCCCATTTATATTGTATATTTTTTATTTAAGTATCAGGTGCGCAAAAATAAGAATTGTTTTCAGAGTGCAAGCAGTTATTACTTAGGCACGTACACCGCATATTTATCTTCAAACATCGGTTGCTGAAAAATGTCATATACGCTCCATGCTTGTGCTTTATTAGCTACGCCCGATGATTTTATCTCTTCCTTCAGGTCACCCCCCTTCAGGCATATTAAACCATTCGGCAGGTCTTCGCTTTTTTGCCCTGCCCTTAGAGCAGGCTGCACCCAGCGCCAAAGATCGCCAAGGGGTGCAACCGCGCGCGATACCGCATAGTCGAACTTACGGCCTTTTATATCTTCTACCCTGCTATGCACGGCGGTTACATTCTTCAGGCCAATTGCATTGGCTACTTCCTGCACCACCTTTATTTTCTTACCAATGCTATCTGATAGCAGGAACTCTACATTAGGAAAATAAATAGCCAGTGGTATGCCCGGGAAACCGCCCCCTGTGCCTATATCTACCACTTGCGCACCATCATCAAAATGACAAAGTGCGGCAATGGCCAGTGAATGCAGTACATGGCGCTCATATAGTGTATCAATATCCTTGCGAGATATAACATTTATTTTCTCGTTCCAATCGTTATACAGTGCTTCCAACATTTCCAGTTGCCTGGTTTGTTCGGCTGTAAAATCATCAAAGTATTTAAGTATTACTTCCACTGTCTTTTATTTTTCCAGATTATATAGGGCGAAAGCACAAAGTTATACAGCATCCATCCAATATCGGCAGGTAAAAACCATTGCACCAGTTTCTTTTCGCCCATTTTATCGGCTGTCTCCCACCAAAACAAATAATACACTATACACCTGCAAGTCATTGCCAGCAGTGCTTCCTGCCAAATTGGTGTGAACAGCAGCACGATAAAACTTAACCACATCAGCACATGGCTCATGGC
>JAEZIL010000320.1 GCA_023436685.1 Bacteroidota bacterium
CTCATATGCTGCGCGATATTAACCCTAACAGCAGCTCATATCCTCAAAACTTTAAGCTTATAGGCAACAGGGTATATTTCATAGCCAGCGATGGCAGTGCTAATTCTTTATGGAGTACCGATGGTACACCTTCAGGCACGGTAAAAATATCATCGCTGTACACACCCTATGGCCTGCACGAATACAACAACAAAGTGCTGTTCCAGACATACGACTTTAGCACTATGCTCACATCTACATGGATAAGCGACGGCACCGTACCCGGCACCATTGAACTACCATTTATAGATGGGGATATAAACAGTGTCTTCAACGGTTCTATTATTTTTATGAAGCCAAGAACCCCTATGAAATATGGGGCTACCCTTTGGATAAGCGATGGCACGCCCTCAGGCACACACATGTATAAAGACATACGCGCAGAAGCAGGGCTAACACGCATGGGTAACTACCTTTATTTCTCAGCCACCACCGATACCGTTAATGACAACTTTGAATTGTGGCGGACTGATGGCACTGAAAACGGTACGCAAATGGTAAAGGAGCTGCATACAGGCCTGCAACGTGCAAAGCCGTATAATTTTACTGTGTTGGACAATAGAATACTTTTTGTAACGCGCAATGTGAATAAGTTTTCAGATAGTAGCCTGTGGATAACAGATGGTACAGAAGCGGGAACAGTGAAGCTGATTGACGGCCAGCATTTCTGGCCCGAGATCACCAGTTTTAATGGCAAACTGTATTTTGTAAAAGACAGCAACTACTATGTGAGCAACGGTACACCTGCAGGTACGTCAATGATAACCGACAAGTTTTATCCCATCTTTACTAAAGAATATAAAAACAAGATGTACTTCATCGCGTTCGATTCTACCATCAACAATTTTGGGTTTTCGCTAAGGCTTATGAACCTGTATAGCAGCGATGGCACTCTGGCAGGCACGCAGAAGATATCTTTAAAAGAAATGGGCGACTCGTATCTATACCCTGTCGACTACCAGTTTTTCGAATTTAAGTCGAAGCTGTACATGAGTTCTCCCATCAATTACCGCCGCCATGGTTGGGAGCTTTGGGAGATAATAGATACGACCACACCTACCAATATACAACCCGTGAATATGGTTAGTAATAATACCATCTACCCCAACCCTGCGACCAACACATTCAGCATAAAAACCGATGATAGCAAGAACACAACAGTAACCATTTATTCACTCACAGGCCAGCTAATGCTGCAAACCAAAGAAACACAGAACATAAATATCAGCCATCTGCCTGCAGGCATCTATAATGTACATACCTCGGGCAGCGGACAAGCACATAACCAAAAGCTGGTAAAAGAGTAACAAGAGAGCCGAAAGGCTCTTTTCTTTTTTATTGACAAAAGCATTGCAAAAAAACCACATGCATTTACAAGCTTTGTTTTGCAGTTAACCCTTTAAAAATTAAACTCCCTATGAAAAACATACTCTTATCCATACTGCTATCCCTTGGCGCTGGCTATGTACAAGCACAGCCCTGGGCAGGCCAGGTAAAAGATATACGCCCATCCAACCTCGCTTCCAACCCACATTACTTTTATCCGTACAACAATAAAGTATTTTTCGCTGCCGATGATGGCCCAAATGGCAATGAAGTGTGGACGAGCGATGGTAGCGAAGCAGGTACACAATTGTTAAAAGACATTTTCCCGGGTTCTTTTACCTGGCCGCAAGCACATGGTGCCAATCCTATGTTCTTTAAAGAAGTGAACGGCAAGCTGTATTTCGCTGGGCAGTCTGACACCACATTTAAGCATCGGTTGTGGGTGACTGATGGAACAGAAATCGGTACAAAACAAATAGCTGATGTAAATATTACGGCTCCGCTTACACCATTTGGAAATAAGTTCCTCTTTGTAAATGACAGTGATACTTACCGCCAACCCTGGATAAGCGATGGCACCCCAGGCGGCACGCACATGCTAAAGAAAATAAACACTTCCCCCAATAGAGATTACCATGTAGGCCAGTTCAAAGTTTTAAATAACATAGTATGCTTTGGTGGCCTTGGTAAACTTTGGATTACTGATGGAACAGAAACAGGCACGCAGCTTTTAAAGGATATTGATATTGCCTGGTACGACGAATATGAATACAACGGAATTGAAGTGAACCTGTTTACTGCCTACAACAACAAATTATATTTCCCTGCTACCACGCCACAGCATGGCACAGAACTTTGGGAAACCGACGGAACAGAGAGTGGTACAAAATTGGTGTACGATATTAAGCCGGGCAGTGATGGCGCTTCAGTACGTTTCCTTACAGCAGTTGGCAGCGAGATATTCTTCTTTGCCAACACAAGCGATACCTTACTTGAGCTATGGAAAACAGAT
This sequence comes from Bacteroidota bacterium, assembly GCA_023436685.1. Lineage (GTDB taxonomy): Bacteria > Bacteroidota > Bacteroidia > Chitinophagales > Chitinophagaceae > Polluticoccus. The sequence continues at coordinate 2,378 of JAEZIL010000320.1, forward strand.
GGCACTACTTCCGGTACTGTGAAAATTCATGATACACTTCCTAATAACCTGATATACATAACACCACCGGTAGCGGTGGGCAGCAAACTATATTTTGTTGACGATAATAAGCTGTGGGTTAGTGATGGCACACATGGCGGAACATTTACATTAGTAGACAACGTAAATCTAATACGTGGCACCATAGCCTTTAATAACAAATTGTACTTCTTTGTCCATTCCGGTAGCACCAATTATGCGCTATACCGTACCGACGGCACTAAGGCAGGTACAGAGGTAGTTTTGCAAGATCTGGTGGCCAATACTAATCAGTTTGTTACTGCTGTAGGCAATTCGCTTTATTTCAATGGTGCAAGTACCGGCAATTGGAGCAATGATGAACTTTGGCGGTTAACTGACTTCCCTACAGGTGTTACAGAAATTAAAAAGGTAATTACTACCACTATCTACCCCAACCCTGCTACCACTACCTTCAGCATAAAGACAGAAAACCTTGACACCACCACCGTTAAGCTATACTCCATCACCGGCCAGCTAATGCTGCAAACCAAAGAAACAAATAACATCAATATTGCTCGCTTGCCTGCAGGTATATATACAGTGCACATAACCACAGGCGGCAAAACAACAGTTGAGAAATTAGTAAAGGAATAACGCCGTATACCTATCAGCAAGTAAAGCGGGAGCCACTTGGCTCCCGTTATTATTTAAAACCTGTCCCAGAATGGCGGCGGCTCTATACCCAGCGAGCGCAGGTATACATAACCCTGCCCACGATGATGTATCTCGTTATCTATGCAATACATAATATTGCCAAACACGGGCATCTGGTATTGGTTAAAAGCATTCACCATATCATTTATCTTGTCAAAATCCATCTGCTGCCATGCCGCATTCAGGCGGGCGGTCACCTCATCCCATTGTTGCAGCAATGCAGCTTTGGTAGTTGCTTTTTGCTCACCGTGCTCATAGTCCAGTTTATCTATGTCCCTCCATTCGCGTGTTATGGTACCTTCTATGCCATTAGCTGTTAGCCCCATCAGCTCGCGTACCATATCGGCAAATGGCCGCATACCGCCAATAGAATAGTTAAAAAGTGCCTCTTCGGGAAATGCCTCAATTACCCTGCGGGTAAGCCCCCTGTGGCCCTGCCATTGGTACATCAATGCCTCGGGCGTTAAAAACGTTTTTGGTTGTGTTGCAGTTTCGTAGCTCATATTATTTGTTTTAATTGGTTTGTTCTGTTTCCCTGATACAAAAGAACAACCACCCACTGACAACCCTATGGCAGTCATCAAAAACACCAATAAAAATATTTTTCAGTCTTTGCTATATATCTTTTTATTGATACTTTATTTTTCAATTATATTATTTCATTATTTAGTTTATTAATAGTATTTTTGCTATTTATAAACTACTATCCATGAATCCCACCGAAAACACCCTCACAGCCCTTACCACCGAAGAAAAACGCCACTTCCTGCGCCAGGTAGTCCTTGGAGAACTACACACCATCGTACTTGTAAAAGAAGACAAGCAAACCGTAGAAAAGCAGATCCCTATCGACATAGCCGACCGCCTCCGCGCCCTCGATATGGACAATCGCATGCTAGGCGGAGACAACCAGTCCACCGATCAACCCATCACCTCCTACCGCATCATCATCGACGGAGAAGAATTTAAGTAACAATTAGCTGATGTGATGATTAGCTAATGCCTCCCATTGAAAAACAAACCATCGGCGCCTTCCACAACGAAGTTGTGCAGCTCCGGCACATAACGAAAAACATCACACATCGCAACAGCGCTTAGCCAACTCCTGATCTGGCGGAGCGATCAGATCAGGAGCCTCCTTTCTTTGCTACTTTATTTCGAGGTGAAAGAAAGTAGTCTTAGTCGCAAAGACAAAAGAAAGTTAGTAGAGAGAACCCTAAATCAGCTAATTAGCTAATCATCACATCAGCTAATCAAATAAAACCCTATCATGGAAAAACAAATCCACCTCCCCCTCAAAACCACCC
>JAEZIL010000338.1 GCA_023436685.1 Bacteroidota bacterium
GAATATACGTACCAGGGTGGCATATTAGAAGGCACCGCCTCTACTTACTATGAAAATGGCAGGGTAAAAGCCTATGGTTCTTATGCTAATAATAAACAGGCAGGAGAATGGAAAGAATATTATGAAGATGGTAATATGGAAGCTGAGGGTATATATAAAAATGGCGTAAAAGATGGAGCATGGAAAGAATATGACGTTGAGGGCAAATTGGTAAAAACGGTGACGTATAAAAACGGTGTAGCAAAAAAATAAATTAATATGCCACAATCTATTTTAATAGTTGATGATGAGAAAGCTATTCGGAAAACCTTGTCAGAAATTTTAAGTTTTGAAGGTTTTGTAATTGACGAGGCAGCCGATGGGGCAGAGGCAGTAAAGAAAATAAAGGAGGGGAACTACGATTGTGTGCTGTGCGATATCAAAATGCCCAAAATGGATGGCATTGAAGTGCTGGAGCAAACCCGTGAACATAAACCAGATGTACCATTTATAGTAATATCAGGGCATGGGAATATTGAAACTGCGGTAGAAGCAGTTAAAAAAGGTGCCTATGACTTTATTTCAAAGCCCCCTGATCTTAACAGGCTGCTGATAACTATTCGCAACGCGATGGATAAAAAATCGCTGGTTACAGAAACCAAACAATTGCGTAAGCGTATTAGCAAGGGCGCCGAAATGATTGGAGAGTCAGAAGCCATGCAACAAATAAAAGACACCATAGCTAAAGTTGCACCAACTGATGCCCGTGTATTGATTACCGGAGAAAATGGGGTAGGTAAAGAATTGGTTGCCCGTCGTATACATGAGCAGAGCTCACGTGCAACAGCACCACTTATAGAAGTTAATTGTGCGGCCATCCCGTCCGAGCTTATAGAAAGCGAATTGTTTGGACATGAGAAAGGTTCTTTTACTTCTGCTATTAAGCAGCGTATTGGCAAATTTGAACAGGCAAATGGTGGTACTCTTTTCCTGGATGAAATTGGCGATATGAGCCACGATGCACAAGCCAAAATGCTACGGGCATTGCAAGAAGGAAAAATAACGCGTGTGGGCGGTGAAAAGGAAATAAAAGTAGATGTACGCGTAATTGCAGCTACCAACAAAGACCTTTTGAAAGAAGTAGAGGAGAAAAAATTCCGGCTCGATCTGTATCATCGCCTTAGTGTTATATTAATCAAGGTGCCGTCGCTAAATGAACGTAAGAATGATATACCTCTATTGGCAGATCACTTTCTCCAGGAAATAAGCGAAGAGTATAAGCAGCCTGTAAAGCAAATAGAAGATAACGCTATTGAAGCTTTGCAGAAGTACGACTGGACAGGGAATATCCGCGAACTAAGAAATATAATAGAACGGCTTATTATATTATCGGATAAAAAAATTACAAAAAAAGACGTGGAAACTTATATACTTAAATAAAGGGGAGCATATGCTCCCCTTTATTTTGCAAAAAATATAATGCTTATACACCCACCATCAATGGCATTAGTAGCATTAGTACATTTTCATTTTCTGTAACTTCAGTAGGTTTAAATATGCCGGCGCGTGTTGGCGTACTAAGTTCTACTTGTATTTCGCTGCCGTCTATATTATTTATCAGCTCTATCATTAGCTTGGCATTAAAGGCTATCTTAATGTCTTCGCCATTATATTGGCAGCTTAATGTTTCTTTTCCTTCGTAAGAAAAATCGATATCCTGCGCACTTAGCTGCAGGGCATTGCCGTTAATTTCCAGTACTACCTGGTTCGTAGTTTTATTGGCAAATATGCTCACACGGCGCAAAGCGCTCACCAAGTCAGTACGGCTAATTGTAAGCTTATACGGATTATCTTGAGGAATAACAGATTTGTACGGGGGAAACTTAGCATCTATCAGCCGGCAACTCATGCTGAATTTGCTGCCGGTTATAAACAGGTGGCTGCTGTTGTATGATAACTCAAGCTGTGTATCATCAGCAGGTAACACACTCCGTAATTGTTGTAGTGGCTTCTTCGGAACTACAAATCCCTCTTCCGTAGGGCAGTTTATGTCGGTACGTGTAAATTGTACCAACCTGTGGGCATCGGTTGAAACAAATGTGATGCCGTCTTTTGAAAGTTCAAAATATACGCCCGTCATAGCAGGCCTTAACGTATCGTTGCTTACTGCAAACAAGGTTTTATTAATACTTTCAAGTAAAGCTATCGATGGGATGTTAAAACTTGTTGCATCGCCGGGAGATGGCTCTTTAGGAAAATCATCAGCCCTTTCACCACCTATTTTATATTTACCTACATCGCTCGACATTTCAATTGAAAGGTCTTGCTCATTAATATTAAAAGTAATAGGCTGCTCTGGCAGATTTTTTAAATATTCTGTAAGAATCTTAGATGGAATGCATATACGCCCATCGCCCTGTGCATCGTTCACATCCAGTTGCACACGCATCATAGTTTCCAGGTCGGTAGCAGTAAGGGTAAGCGTATTGCCCTTTAATTCGAAAAGAAAATCTTCCAGTACAGATAATACGGTGTTGGCACTGATAACGCCGCTAATCTGCTGCAGGTTTTTCAGCAATGCGGTAGAAGTGACAATGAATCTCATTGGATATAACTCAGTTTGCTAACAAAGATAGTCGTTTCGCTAACTTTTGTGAAGGGTGTGGATATTTAGCTAATAACTTGAGAATTAGTTACAAAAGCCTATACAACAGCCCTTGGCCGTTGTTTTGTAATTTTATTATAAACCATATGGCAATACATATATGTTGAATTGGATTAATGCATTGTTGAGGAATAGTCGTAAGGAAGACAAACAACAGCTACCCGAAGCGGTTAATCTGGACAAAATTTCAATAGGAAGATATAGTGACAATAATAAGACGCTAGACAAAATAAACCACTGGTATCAAGCTGAAGAGCTATACAAAGCAAAGGAGTATAAGGCATCGGTAATGGCTTTTTTCGATTATGTAAAGGATGAAGAAGCAGGCAATGTTGTCCTGGTGCATGATGGGGAGAATTTTAGTTTTAAAATATATCAGGGTTCCAGATACATTGATGGCAGTTTTGATGGTAAAACAATAGTTGCCATAATAAAGCTGGCGGTAATGGATTATCCGGGTGTAGCTGTAATGCGCCGGCTATTAGAGTTAAATTATAATCTATACTATTCAAGAGCGGCACTGGATGAAAGCACTCTATGCTTAATTTTTGATACCGATATCAATACTGCAAGCCCTGAGAAGATGTACTACGGGCTGCGAGAGCTTGCAGTCTCAGGAGATAAACAGGATGACCTGTTGATAGCAGACTTCACTACATTGAAGGATACAGATCGCAGTAATATGCAACTCCTCCCCGATCAGGAACTGGAAATAAAATATAGGTATTTTAAAAAATGGATAACTGATACACTGGATGAAGTTGAGAAATTGAACCAGGATTCTTTCTCTGGAGCTATTGCATATATGTTACTGGGGCTAATATATCGAATTGACTTTTTCTTTATAACGGAAGGGTACTTATTATCAGAGTTAGAAAAGATACATAAGATATACTGGGACAAAAAGGAGACTATCACGTTGGTTGAGCGAAACCGATTGATGCGGATAGCTGTTAAAAAACTGCTTGACATACCACGGGATAAATTTGGAGCGAGCATGTACACTGCTAAGTATACATTTTCGCCCAATACGCCGCCTGCTGCTGATAAGGCTCGAGACCATATCATAAATGCTGATAAAGATGCACAATGGTATATGGACAATAAGTACCCTGCTATTGCTATGCGTTTGGTAGAATATGGGTTACTATACGACCACTTCATCTACAGCATGCCTAAAGTGCAAACTTCGCTTACCAAAATAGTTATGCAGGCCTTACACCCCGATTACTTTAGCGAAATGTGGCCCGCTATCAAATTTTATAATGAAAGCACCAAAGAAT
>JAEZIL010000006.1 GCA_023436685.1 Bacteroidota bacterium
ATATATAACGGCATTGACCTGTACGTATCCTCAGAGAATGGCTTGATGAAATACGATTTCATTGCAAATGCCGGGGCAGATATTGAAAAAATCAAGCTTCGGTATGAGGGGGCAGAGGCACTTTATTTGAAAAATGATAATCTGCAAATAATTACTTCAGTTGGTACAGTACAGGAAATGAAACCATATGCTTACCAATACAAAGATGGTGTTCGCAAAGAGGTAAGTTGTAAGTATAAAATAATAGGCAATGAAGTATCCTTTTACTTCCCCGATGGATATGATGCAACGCAGAAACTGATTATAGACCCTACTATTGATTTTGCTACATTCAGTGGCTCTTCTGCTGATAATTGGGGTTTTACTGCTACCTATGACGCTCAAGGTAATTTATATGGCGGCGGTAATACAGCAGGCATAGGGTATCCATTAACAACCGGCACGTCTTATTCAGGTGGTGGCACAGGAGGAGGCAATCAAGGCTTCCCGTCCGATATTACTATTTCTAAATTTAACACCGTCGGTAATATTGTTTGGTCAGCTTATGTAGGTGGTAGCGATAATGAACAGCCTCATAGTATGGTGGTTGATCCTTCAGGAAATCTTATAGTAGCAGGACGCACCTATTCTTCCAATTTCCCTACAATAAGCGCCTACGACAATACTTTTAATGCTAGTGGAAATGCCGATATGGTTATCTTTAAAATTAACACTACCGGTACACTTACTGCATCTACTTATTTTGGGGGGGAAGGTGACGACGGCACTAATATCTCGTCCGTATGGTCCACCATTACTTCATTAAAACATAGTTATGGCGATGATGCCCGTAGTGAGGTAATCACCGATAATGCTGGGAATGTATATGTTGCATCGTGCACACAATCTTCAAGCATAGCGGGGGTTGCCGGTGGGTTAAATGGCACGCAAGACGGCCTTGTACTTAAATTCAACAATACCTTAAACACCCTCATCTCTGGCACCTATTTAGGTAGTACCGGCGCCGATGCAGCATATGTGCTGGCACTAAACAACGCACAAGACCAACTTTATGTAGCGGGTGGTATGACTGATGCGGGTTTACCTGCAGCTATTACAGCAGGCACAGTTAACGCAACTTATGGTGGTGGCATTGATGGTTTTATAGCACGCTACGATAACAGCGGCACATTAACACTAAATAGAGGTACATATATTGGCGACGTGGGTTATGATCAATGCTTTGGCATACAAATAGACAATAATGATGATGTATATGTAATGGGGCAAACGCTATCTACACAAGCGCAATTTCCCACTACCCCGGGTGTCTATTCAAATACCGGTGCCCCGCAATTTGTAGCCAAGCTCGATCCAAATCTTAATTCGTTTTTATACGTTACCCGCTTTGGTGTACCCAATGCTTCACAAGTCAATATTTCACCCGTGGCCTTCCTTGTTGATACCTGCGAAAACATCTATATCTCTGGTTGGGGAGGCGACGTATCGGGAAATGGTAGCAGTACGGCGGGTATGCCTACTTTCTTACCACCTGCCAATCCTGTTACACCATCTGGTATACTTTCCACTACTACCGATGGTACTGATTTCTATTTCATTGCACTTTCTAAAAACGCAGTTAGCCTTTTGTTTGCGGCCTATTACGGTGGCGCAGGTTTAGATGAACACGTAGATGGCGGTACCAGCCGTTTCGATAAATATGGGGTTATATATCAGGCCCTATGTGGGGGGTGTGGTGGTTCTTCGGCCTTACCTACTACTCCCAACGGGCAAAGCCGTATTAATGGTAGCGGCAAATGCAACCTTGCTGTTATCAAAATACAGTTCAATCTTGGCCAGGTAAAAGCGGAAGCAAGTGCTGAACCTAGCTCAAACATTTGCCTGGGCGAGCCAATTAATTTCAGTAATAACTCTTCCAACGCCGTGTCTTACGAATGGGACTTTGGTGATGGTATAGGCACCAGCAATGTACAGGTACCACCACCCTATTTGTATACAAGCATTGGCACCTACCAGGTACGTATGATAGCAATAAACCCGAATGCATGTACCGAAAGAGATACCGTATATTTAACTATTAAAGTAGACACCGGCAGCATTTTAGCTGATTTTACAGTGGAAAAAGCCGATAGTTGCACTACACCTGTTGTAGTTATCACCAACCTTTCGCAAATAAGTGATAAACCCGGTGCAGCAGCACGCACATCGTACGAATGGAGTTTTGGCGATGGTAATACTTTCAGTGGTGCCGACCCAGGTATCTATCAATATGGCGATACAGGTACCTATACCATTACACTTATCATGACAGATACAATGGCTTGCAACTCGCCCGATACTATACAAAGGACAGTAAGTTTCAACAACAAATTGATTGATGCAGGCTTCGAGGTCGTAGGCGCATGCGAGCGCCAGGAGATAATTTTCTCTAACAAAACAGTGTTAGGGGAAACTTACCTATGGGATTTTGGCGATGGCGATACCTCCCACAGCATTTCACCGGTACATATTTATGACACTGCAGGCACTTACCAGATCATATTGGTTGCATACAACCCGGCTACCTGCAATGCCATTGACTCAGCTTTTGGAACATTGGTTGTAATGCCTTCCCCAACAGCCGGGTTTGTGTTTGACCCTGTAATTCCTGAAACTAACAAAGCGGTAAAATTTACTAATCAATCGCGCGACGCTATTTCCTATTATTGGGACTTTGGTGATAAAGAAGGTAGTACAGAAGTAAACCCAGAACATTTTTTCAAACGTACCGGCAACTATATAGTATGCCTTACAGCAATTAATGAGCTAGGTTGTACCGATACCGTATGTAAAAGTGTAGAGGCTGATGTGCTTCCATTAGTGGATGTACCCACAGGCTTTACACCAAACGGAGATGGCAAGAATGATGTTTTTTATATACGTGGTGCAGCCGTTGAAAGTGCTAACCTAAAAATTTACAACCGCTGGGGTGAAAAAATATTCGAGGTAAATAACGTTCAGGCCAACGACCCTAAATATGGATGGGATGGCACTTATAAAGGAAAGCAACAGGAAATGGAAACCTACGCCTTTGTATTAAGCGGCACTTTTATAGATGGCACCACCTTCTATAAGAAAGGTAATGTAACCTTGATCAGATAACGCTTTAAAGATCATGCAATGAAAAAAATCTTCTCTTTCATAGTTCTTCCGGCATTACTCACCCTATGCTTGCAACAAAGGGGCCTGGCGCAGGGCATGCATTTTTCTCAATACTATAATGCACCGCTACTGCTTAACCCTGCCAATGCAGCACTTATGAGCGATAACGATTATAGGGTGGGTGTGAATTATCGTAAGCAATGGGCCAGTATCCCAGTTCCATACACTACCATTTCTGCTTTTGGCGATTTCCAGCTGATGCGTAATTCTAACTACAGCAACTGGATGGGAGTTGGCTTTGCCTTTTTCAACGACAAAGCCGGCAACGGCGATCTGTCGCTAACACGCTTTGAGGCTAACCTTGCTTATCATGTTATGATGGGTGATTATAGTATGCTATCAGCAGGGTTGGTAGGTGGTTATGGCCAGCGCAGCATTAATTACAATAAGCTTTCTTTCAATCAGCAATGGGACGGTTTTAAGTTTGATATTGACCTGGCCAACGGCGAGCAGGATGGTATTGTAAATACTAACTACATGGATATAGGTGCAGGCATAAACCTGGCCTTATTCCCCAACGAAGCCACTTATATCAAATTCGGTTTAGGCTTAGCTCATGTTAATCAGCCCAAAGAAACATTTTACGACGGTACTACTGCCAACAAAGTAGGGATGCGCCCTACGGGTAATATTGATGCACTTTTGCGTATGAGCGACCGCTTTACTCTTAATCCGTCTGTTTATTACACAACACAAAAGTCTGCATCTGAGCTGATATTTGGGGGACAAGGGCTTGTGAACATTAGCGATAAAAGCTATGGCAGCGATGAACGGAAAACAACCCAAATAATACTTGGAGCGTATTATAGGTGGAATGAAGCAGTAATAGGCACCTTTGGTATGAACTTTAGTGGTGTGAAATTTATGGTAAGCTACGATTATACAATATCTACCCTTGCGGTTGATAATGGTGGGAAAGGTGGACTAGAGCTGTCGTTTGTGTATCAAGGTATTTATGGCGATATGGGTGGCTCGCGCCGTACTATCAACTGTCCACGCTTTTAACAAAACATTCTTATTATTTAAAATATCTGCTTATTACTTTTGAAACCACATACACATTAGAAAATGGAAAAAGAAAAATATAAAATTTTACTTGTAGAAGATGATACCAATTTCGGACAGGTATTAAAAAACTATCTGGAATTGAACGACTTTGTGGTAGAGCTTGCCCGCGATGGTATACTGGGTTTGGCTGCATTCCGCAGAGAAAAATTTGATATCTGCCTGCTAGATGTAATGATGCCTAATATGGATGGCTTTACACTTGCTGAAGAGATTCGAAACGTAGATCCTGAAATTCCTTTATTCTTCCTTTCAGCCAAAAGTATGAAGGAAGATATATTGAACGGCTATAAACTAGGTGCCGATGACTATATCACCAAACCTTTCGATAGCGAGGTTTTATTGCATAAAATAAAGGCAATTCTAAAACGCAACCAGGAGCTGCAGGAGAAACAGCATTCGCAAATCGAGTTTAATATTGGATCCTACCATTTTAACAGCAAATTGCGTACCCTTGAGCATGATGGCCAGTCGCAAACTCTTTCTCCTAAAGAAAATGAACTGTTGTTAATGCTCAGCGAATATAAAAATGACCTTCTGCCGCGTGAAGCTGCACTGAAGCGTATCTGGGGTAGCGATACTTACTTTAACGGCCGCAGTATGGATGTTTACATAGCTAAGCTTCGTAAATATCTAAAAGAAGATAGCAGTGTGGAAATCGTAAATATTCACGGTAACGGCTTTAGGTTGGTGGTACCGGAATAGTAGGAGTAAACATATTTATCAAAATACCGGGTAGATACCCGGTATTTTATTTTATAGATATTAAAGCATTTCACACATTGCAGCAAGATTGCTACTTTTGATGCCTCATGAAGCATTTGCCCAATATTTTAACGCTGGCCAATCTATTCTGTGGCTGCATAGCCATTGCTTTTGTGCTCAATTCACAACCTTTCTTTGCAAATTTTAATGGTGAGCAATATTGGGTAACCGGCACCGAACAAGCGTATTATGGCGGTATTTTCATTTTCATAGCTGCAGTATGCGATATGTTGGATGGCTTTGCGGCACGTGCTTTAAATGTTCATTCCCCCATAGGTAAGGATCTCGATTCCCTGGCTGATGTAGTATCATTTGGCGTAGCACCTTCCATGATTTTGTTCAAAATGCTTTGGGCATCGCATATGAACAACCCCAATGCGCTGGACGTGAGTATGCTGGCTATGTCGCCTGCGTTTTTGGTAGCCTGCTTTGCAGCCCTGCGATTGGCTAAATTCAATGTCACCTCTGCAGAGCAAAAAGCCTGGTTTCAAGGTATGCCTACACCTGCAGTAGGCCTGTTGGTGGCGTCTTTTCCCCTTATCAACTGGTACAACCCTATGAGGATAGGTAGTAAAATGCAGCAAACATGGATCATCTATATCATTATTGCAGTGTTATGCTGGCTGATGGTCTCCAATATCCGTTTTTTCAAATTTTTACCGTCAGGGTTCAAACTAGCCAATGTTTGGCCTCAGCTTATTATCATTCTGGTGGCTGGTATAGCCGCAATATTCATTAATGTTGCAGCCATACCTCTGGCCTTCTTACTATATATACTCTTATCATTCGTTTACAAACCACAAGTAGCATAATATTCAGTAGTATGAAAAAATATATAGCACATATTAACATAATGCCCCTTAAGGAATTATTGGATCCTCAAGGTAAGGCAGTAAATAGCAGCCTGCACAACCTGGGCCTTACACAGGTGCAAAACGTACGCATAGGCAAGCATATCCATTTATACATAGATGCAGCCACAAAAGAAGAAGCTGAACAGCTTACCAACGAGGCATGCAAAAAATTACTGGCCAACCAGGTAATGGAAGCTTTCGACTTTAACGTAGCAGAATTATAATGAAATTATACCTCGTGCCCTCTCCCATAGGTAACCTGGGCGACATTACTTACCGGGCCATTGAGGTATTAAAAAATGCCGATACTATTTTGTGTGAAGACACACGTACCAGTTCGGTGTTACTAAGGCATTATAATATACAAAAACCACTGGTGCCTCACCACCAGCATAACGAGCATAAAACCCTCAACCATATCATTGAGCAGATGCATGAAGGTAAAACTTTTGCTCTGCTTACTGATGCTGGTACGCCCGGTATCTCCGACCCCGGTTTTTTGTTAGTAAGAGAATGTTTGCGCAACGGTATTGCTGTAGAATGCTTGCCGGGCGCCACAGCTTTTGTTCCGGCGCTGATACAATCCGGTATACCATGCAACAGTTTTATATTTGAAGGTTTTCTACCATTGAAAAAGGGCAGGCAAACAGCTATGCGCCGGTTGGCCGAAGAAGAAAGGGCTATAATTTTATATGAATCTCCACACCGCTTGGTAAAAACCCTGCAGGAATTAGCAGAAGTATTTGGTAAAGAACGTTATGCAGCCGTTTGCCGCGAGCTTACTAAAATGTTTGAGGAAACCCGCCGCGGTACATTGGAAGAGCTTGCCCTGCACTATGAAAAAACACCACCCAAGGGCGAAATAGTACTGGTAATACAGGGAAAAGATTAATACAGAACAACATATAAAATAAAAGCCGCTCTTAAAGAGCGGCTTTTATCATTGTCTAGCTAAAGCTTAGTGAGCTTCAGTAGTTGTAGTTGTAGTAGTTGCTTTTACTGCAGTATCAGCAGGAGCAGCAGTCATTGTATCAACTGGAGCTGGTGCTGGAGCTGGTTCTGGAGTTACAACTGTAGTTGTATCTGTAGTTGTTTCAGTTTCAGTAGTTTCGCTGTTACCGCAAGAAGCTACGAACAGACCCATAGTCAGGGCGAAGATGCTTAATTTAACGAATTTCATGACTTGTCTTTTAAAGATTGTTTCACATTTATACCTGATTCAGAAAAAGGTAACCCAACTTATTTATAATTTTTTTTAAATAATATGGCAATGCCTCGCAAATGAATCTATTAAACTAATTTTAACCATTCTTTTATCACAATAAGGGTTACCTTTTTATACTTAAGAGCATTAATACGTGAGCGGATTTGTACATACAGACCAGGATTTGCTGAAAGATTTGGCAACAGGCAACCGTAGCGCTACAGAAAAAGTATATGTTGACAACTATCCTATTATAATTAATTGGATAAAAACAAATGGTGGTACCGAAGCGGATGCTGCCGACATATACCAGGAGGCTATGATTGTTTTGTACGAAAAAGCTCAGAACGAAGAATTTAGGCTGGCATGTAAGGTAGGCACTTATCTTTTTGCTATCAGTAAAAACCTCTGGTACAAAAAGATTCAGAGCCTTCAAAAACAGCCAGGCTTTTTGCCTGAAGACGCAGGAGCTGATGAAAGTACCGACTGGGCGTATGAAGATGATATAAAAGCGCATCATGAGCGCGAATTGCATTACGAGCAATTAGGCTCAGCGCTAGACCAGTTGGGCGAACCTTGCAGATCTTTATTAAAGGCTTTTTATCAGTACGATAAAAACATGCAAGAGATAGCTGCAGAATTTGGGTATACCAACCCGGATAATGCCAAAACTCAAAAATATAAATGCCTTAACCGCCTCAGAAAACTGTTCTACGGCACACAGGCAAAGTGATAGAAGAAAAAAATAATAATGGCAACTGATAGTAATATTTGGAAACTTGCTGAAGCGTATACCGCCGGTAATATGCAACCAGCTGAACTTATTGACCTGAAAAACAGGTTGGCAAGCGATGCTGTGTTCGCAACCGAATTTTATGAGTGTGCAAACATGCTCCGCTCACTAAATGGCAGTAATGCACAAAACAGGTTCCGCTCTATGTTGAAGAGTATACATGCTACACATGTGGCAGTGCCTGTTAAAACCAATAAAGAGAATAAAGTACGCACCATTCCGTTGCGTACGCACTATTTACGTACCGGGGCAATAGCTGCCAGCATAGCTTTACTTACATCGCTTACTACCTTTTGGGCTATACAGCACAACAATAAGAAGATCGCCTCTCAGTACAGTTTGCTGAAACGCGACCTGGAGAGTTATAAACGTGCTAACAATCAAGTTGTAAATAGTATTAATAAAGATACAAAACATATACCCCAGGCCGAGGCCAGGTATACCGGCACCGGCTTTGCTGTTACTAACGATGGGTATGTTGTAACCAACTATCACGTTACCGAAGGGGCAGATTCAGTATATATACAGAATCATGAAGGAAAATATTATAAGGCTTATGTAGTTAGCTTCGATAAGCAATCTGATATATCGCTGTTGAAAGTTGAAGAAAAAGGGTTCCGCTTTAGCAAAAATGATATACCATACACATTCGCCAGCTCCAAAAGATCTTTAGGCGATCGTGTATATACACTTGGCTATCCGCAAGATGAGGTAGTTTATAGCGAAGGTTATATAAGTGCCCGTAATGGCTACGAAGGCGACTCATTGCAATACCGTCTTCAAATACCCGCTGCCCCGGGTCAAAGTGGTGCCCCGGTTCTTGATAATAATGGTACTGTAATTGCCATTATAACCGGTAAGGAGAGCGAGGCGGAAGGCATAACTTATGCAGTAAGCTCTAACGCACTGCTGCGTATGCTGCAAAATGTACCCAAGGAAAATAATGTACGCTTGGTAAAAAACAACAGGCTTGGTAGTTTGAACCGCCAACAGCAAATAGAAAAACTGCAAAACTATACTTGTGCAGTTAAGGTGTATAAAAAATAGTCATTATCTGTTATCAACAATTATACAGGCGGTAGTATATAACTATCGCCTTTGTTTTGCCAGTTGCAAATTTAGATTTTGAAAGAGCTAATCCTTTCTACAACAAGCAGCCAGTTATTATATAACTTTGCGACCGTAAACACTCAAAGTGAGCATCGTAGATAAATTTTTAAATAAAAGACAATCGGGGCCGGGGGCCGAAATGGCTTTTACAGATCACATTGAAGAGTTAAGATGGCATATTGTGCGCGCGCTTATTGCAGTTCTTATTTCGGCGATAGTAGTGTTCTTCAACATTGAGTGGGTGTTCGATCATATTATACTCGGGCCGGCTCATTCTAATTTTATTTCATATAAAATACTCTGCAACCTAGGGCAACTGATACATGTTGATGCCCTATGCCTTCAGGATATTAAAATGGAATTCCAAAATACTGAACTTTCAGGCCAGTTCATGATGAGCTTCTCAGTGTCGTTCATGATCGGTTTCATTGTGGCTTTCCCTTACATTTTTTGGGAGTTCTGGAGATTTATTAAGCCCGCACTTACTGCCCAGGAAATACGTTATGCAAGGGGTATTGTATTCTGGACATCGTTACTTTTTTTCACCGGCGTTGCATTTGCATACTATGTAATTGCACCGTTTACTATCAATTTCTTTGCTAATTATCAGCTCAGCCCGTCATTCAAAAATATTATTACCATGTCCAACTATTACGATACTATGAGCGATCTGGTATTAGGTATGGGGCTGGTATTTGAACTACCTGTAGTGGTATACTTCTTATCTCGCATTGGCTTGCTTACCCCCAGGCTAATGCGCGACAAGCGTAACTATGCCATTCTTATCATTTTCATCCTGGCTGCAATTATTACCCCACCCGACTGGTTTAGCATATGGCTAGTAGCTATACCTTTAATAATTTTGTACGAAGCTGCTATTACCATTAGCGAACGTGCAGTGAAATCGAGAAAGAAAAAAGAGCTTCTAAAATATTAATATAATGAACACCACTTTCAATAAAGAATTACCAATAGCCATCGGTTGCGACCATGCCGGTTTCGATTTAAAAGAGCTTATCAAACAACAGCTATTAGAACTGGGCTGGAAAGTTGAAGACAAAGGAACTTACAGCTCTGATAGTACCGACTATGCCGACTATGCACATCCTGTAGCTAATATGGTTACAGGTAATGAAGCCGCAGCAGGTGTATTGATATGCGGCAGTGGTAATGGTATCTGCATGACGGCTAACAAACATGCCGGTATACGAGCAGCGCTTTGCTGGAATGAAGAACTGGCAGCACTTGCCCGCCAGCACAACAATGCTAATGTTATATGCCTGCCTGCACGCTTTGTAGATACCAACCTGGCCAAACAAATGGTAGCAACTTTCCTTTCAACCGAATTTGAAGGTGGCCGGCATGAGCGCAGGGTTGAGAAGATCAACGTATAGGCCTTACAATATTACTCTAATCTATATTTAACCTTACTGCTGTAAACACACTACGTGGTAGGAAGTTGGCCGATATAGCCCCGCCACCATGGGCACCACCGGCTGAGCCACTTACGCCTGATAGCGCTAATTGCTGTACGTTGAATACGTTCTTTACACCAAGGGTAAGCTGTAGCTTTTTATTAAAAAACTTCTTATCGATAGATGCATCGCAAATATGGTAACCTTCTTGTCTGCCATCGTAGATAATATAACCCTCGGCTGATGGCTGCTGAAACGGACTAGGGCCGTTGTATTTTTCTATAACACTAAAGCTTAGCTGAGGCTTTCTGAAAGTATAAGTTAAATTAGCTGTCACTTCCTGCACATTGAAAGATGAATTGCCAGGCAAACCCTTCTCAGCATTTGCAGGTTCAGCTAGAATGTGATTATTTGAAAAACCTAACTGGGCACTAAGACCTTTCCATTGCCCATCTATTTGGAAATTGCCTATAAGGTTTCTTTGGTGCAAAAGGTTAGAATAGGTGTAATAATTATTAGTTTGTATCGTATCAGCTTTAACTAATACAATGCCATTGGTTACATCGTTATAGTAGCCCGTTGCAATAAATTGAAGATAGTTCGCCCCTTCTTCATATACCTGATATGAGCCAGACAGCTGTACGTGCTGGCTTTTCTCAGCCCTTATATTAGGGTTGCCAATAATGTAGTGGTTATTATCAATAAAGCTTAGATATAATTCTTTAAGTGATGCAACACGGAAACCATTGGTGTATGATGCACGGAATTGCATTTTATCTGTGGGTGTGTATAATAAGTTTAGGCTAGGCACAATAGGTGTTACATAAGCAGTGTTGTAAGAACCCCTGCCACCAATTTGTAAGGTTAATCTATTCGCTATCAATGGTGCTGACGCATTTGCATACAAAGCATAATCCTGTATGGTTTTCACTTTGCCATCTATTTTAAGACTAGTGGCATGCTCCAGGTTAATATCATAACCCACTGTATAGCTTATCTTCCATGCGCTATTGCTATAACTACTACGCAGGTATATATTGGTAAACGTTGAAGTATCTTGCGAACCGGGAATAGGGTTAGGCGTTTCAGAAAGTGTATTTAAATTTTTTATCAGCGATTCGCGATTACGGAAGTAAACCACATAACCATTCTGGCTTTGCCACCTGCCGTTTTTACCCAGCTTCCCTTCCATGGCAAGGCGGTTGTTTGATCGGGTAGTGCGGTAATATTCATCTGTTGCAGTAACACCATTGAAAGCATCGTACTGGCTTACAGAACCTTTGTTAGTTGTTTTTTCTTGCAAAAAGTCTGAAGCAAAATTTAACCTGAATGCGGATTTTGCAGTATAGCTATATGCAAAGTTTCCAAGGTACTGCTCTACAGGCTTAAAGAATAAGCTACGTGCAGTGCGTAGGGTATCTCTGTTAGAAACATCTATATCAGAAATCGGCTGTGCACCATCGAAATAGTTGCGGCCACCACCTAGTGTAAATTGATGGCGTTCTGCAGCTTTAAAAGTGAGCGAGCCATCAAAATTATATTTACCTACCGTTTGATAAAAGGTATTCAGGTTGATACCAAATGGTTTTTTGTCTTTCCTGGTGATGATATTAATAACACCACCTAGTGCATCACTACCGTACACCACGCTCATAGGCCCCTGAACTATTTCAATGCGTTCGGTATTATTTAAATTTATTTGCGAAAGGTTGATATTCCCATTCTCACGGCCATTTACAGGTATGCCATCAATAAGAATTTTTACCTTGTCGCTGCGTAAACCTTGCATGGTCATGGTACTACCTAACATGGCATCATTGCCTACATTCATGTTTAACTGAGACTTCAAAACCTCATCCAATGTTACGGCACCCTGCGCTTGTATATTAGCTTTGGTAATTACCCTGTAGTTAGCAAGTGCATTCTTTATCTTTTCCGGCTTTGAAAGCCCTGTTACCACTACTTCATTAAGCGCAGCGTATTTTTTTGTAAGCCTTACCGTAAGATTCGTATTTAGCGGTGCGCTATTATATTCTTTAGAAAAACTTTCGTAGCCGGCAGCCACTACATCAATAGTGGCAGGATATCGTACATCACCTACTACAGCCTCTCCAAGCTCATTTGTTTGTACTGTTGACAACAAAGCATGTGAATTGCCGTCGTAAATATTAATGTAAGCCAGAAACACAGGCTGTTGGCCATCTTTTTCCAGTACAGATACCCTTAGCTGCTGGGCATTGGCTTGCATAGCAACAAACAACAAAATAACAGGAATTACCAGGTAGCGTTTCATTTTCTCTTTTCAATTTGAAAGGTTCAGCCATCTTAACTGACAGCTGAACCTCCAATAAACCAATCCGAAAGCTTATAGATTAGTGCTGAACGTTCAGCTTCTGCGTCATTTTGTTTTGTCCGCTTATTACATTGATGATGTAAGTACCGGCAGGATAGGCTGATGTATTTACTTTCAATGCATTCAAACCGTTGTTAAGGTTAACAGTGCTGCGCAATACTGTACGGCCAGCCATATCAGACACAAACAGTTGTGCTTGCTTTGCAGTGTTTGTATTGATCACCACATTTGCCTCAGCAGCAGAAGGGTTAGGATAAATGCTCATTGTTTCATTTGTAGCTGCTACTTCATTAACCGAAGTAGGGAATTCAAGCATTCTTTTACGAATAGCATATTCAGCTACAGAAGCACCTGTTGCATAAACAAATTCAAACTGATATAAGCCCCCGTCATTACTTCTTACAAAGTAAGTAGTTGTGCTATCAACATCATACATCATTGTATTCATGTTGAAGGTTTTCCATGCATAGCCTATTGAGTTATTAAGTGAATCCATTGGCTGATCGCGATAGTATGTAGTATCAGGATCTACAGGGGTTACAACAGCTACATTCAGCTTTTGATTGTTCAATACACCTGTTACAGGATACATCATACCTGAAACCTCATCCATATACCTTGTAAACATAAAGTCCCATGCTGCATTTGCAGGTTCTCTATCTCTCATGGCATCGTTCACTATATCATAGTACATAAACAATTTGCCAGAGTAAGTAGGGGCAACAAGTTCGGTCTTATCTTTTTTATTTGAACCATCAATGTCTGCAATATGGAATGTCCAGCCCATGTTAGCGCCTGCACTTAAAAATTGTTCTATCCATATTTGATACGCAGCTGTACCTACAGTAACGAGGTATATTTTATCGCCGGTAATGTTGTGCGTGGACATGTCATAACTACCCCAACCATAGTCAGGAAAACCTGTTTGGTTCATGTTGAACGCACCGTTTTCCCATGTTGTAAGGTCGTTATACAAAGCGTTAGCCATTTTGCCAACGGTATCAGCTGTTAGGTCCTGGCCAAATTTAGCAGCAGCTGAAAGACCCATATCAGCTACCTTAACGCCACCCGCCACATGATTGGCTATGACCGATACACTGCGGTCGATACCACCAACGAAACCAATATGCCAGTTGTTATTAGCTTCTGTTTTCACACTACCATTATGCATATGGTAGTAAACATCATTGGCATAGCCAGCACCCATTTTTATAGTATCAACAGACCACGGACCGGCAGACTGGGCACCGGCATTCATTGTAACTGCAGAGGCAGCAATCAGGAGTAAAGATTTGATGTTCATTATGTTTTGTTTAACAAGGCAAAGGTAAACTCACATTATAACCTCACCTGAACATACCTCAAGTCTTTACAATCTTATGACATATGCCTAAACCTATATCCAGCCTTGATTGTGCAGGTATTTAGCTATTTGCACGGCATTAGTAGCTGCACCTTTTCTCAGGTTATCGGCCACTATCCAGCAGTTGAGGGTATTAGGCTGCGAATAATCGCGCCGTATGCGGCCAACAAATACCTCGTCTTTGCCTGTAGCTTGCAGGGGGGTGGGGTATGCATTCGCCGCAGGATTATCTATAACTATGATACCTGAACTGGTTCCCAGCATTTGTTTCACATCAGCTTCTTTAAAATCATTCTTAAACTCAATATTCACGCTTTCGCTGTGCCCGCCCATCACAGGCACACGCACTGTGGTTGCTGTTACTTTAATGGTTTCATCGCCCATTATCTTCATGGTTTCGTTTACCATCTTCATTTCCTCTTTTGTGTAACCGTTGTCCTGGAACACATCTATATGAGGGATCACATTCATGTCTATAGGGTGCGGGTATACATTGTTCTCTTTGCTACCCGCCCGTTGATCCTGTAGTTCCTTAATAGCCTTCTGCCCCGTGCCTGTTACCGACTGGTAGGTACTTACAACTACCCTTTTGATACCATACCTGTCGTGCAGGGGCTTTAGCACCATTACCATTTGTATGGTAGAGCAGTTGGGGTTGGCTATTATCATGTCATCTTTACTAAGCATATAGCCATTCACTTCGGGTACTATCAACTTTTTGGCAACATCCATACGCCAGGCCGAGGAGTTATCAACTACCCTGCACCCTGCTTCGGCAAAGCGGGGTGCCAGTTCGAGCGATGTGTTGCCACCTGCTGAAAACAAAGCTATTGCGGGCTTCATAGCTATAGCCGTATCTGCATTCACTACTGCGTACTCCTTTCCATTGAACTTGACCATAGTGCCTACAGAACGCTCTGAGGCCACGGGTATCAATTCGGTAACGGGGAAGTTCCTTTCTTCCAGTACTTGCAAAATGGTGCTGCCTACCAGGCCTGTGGCACCTACAACGGCTACGCGCATAATATCAGATCAATTTGGTGCAAATATATCGTTCCCATAGGTTTCAACACATAATATAATTTAATCTTCGTTGTTAAGTTTTGCTAAGTTTTCTGTCATAAAAAAATATTTTTCGTGCCACAGTTGGAGGCTGAAAAGCTTTGCAGGGTTGCTTTGTGAGGGAGAATTGTCGCAGCTGTATTTTTCACGACTTAGCATTAGTTAACATGGTTATCATCTAGCTTTTAATAAACAAACCCAACATAACAAATATACAACTTTTAAAATAAAAAATGTTTTAATAAATGTATGCTTATTAACTACAATATAAATTATTTGCTTATATTTATTATCCAAACCTATACCTATGCGTTTTTTCTTTGCCAGCGTAGTCGCTAACGCTTTTCTTCTATTCGGAATACCCGTATGCCTCTTAGCCCACCCTGTACAAAAACAAACTAATAGTAAACTATTAGTATTTATTGAAAATGCAGGCCAGATAGTAGACCAGCATTATAGGCCACGTACCGATATTGATCTTAAGTTGAGCAACAATGGCGCTGCATTGTTTGTAGGCAGCGGACAACTGCATTACCAATGGTATAAGAGTAATAAGCCTGCACCAACAAAAGAAAAGCCGGAGGATATACAACCCGGCATGCAGCCTGCCTTCAAACGCACAAAAGACAGCACACACGAACTCGTGGAGATATACCGCATGGATGTGGAACTGGTAGGCGCTAATATGCAGGTGACGCCGGTGAAAGAAGAAATGCAGCGCTATAGCGAAAACTACTACCTGCCGCAATGCCCGGATGGTACTACGGCCCATACTTATACCCGAGTTACCTATAAAGATATTTATCCCGGTATCGACTGGGTGCTGTATAGTAAAGATGGCCGTGTGAAGTATGATTTTGTAGTGCATGCAGGTGCCGATGCCAACCAGATAAAACTGCAGTATACCGGTGCAACCAATTTGCAAATAAAGAATGGTGAATTGTTGGTGGAAACCCCCTTTGGTATTGTGCAAGAGGGTACGCCATATACATATGAAGCCACTAGTAAGCATACGGTGAGCAGCCACTACATAATAACAGATAACACCGTACAAATACAGCTGGGCGCACACGAAGGTGATGTTGTAATAGACCCCGAACTGGTATGGGGTACCTATTACGGAGATGTGATGGGCGGTTCAAGTGCGTATGATGAAGGCTTTATAGGTACGGCAGCAGACAAATGGGGTAATGCGGCCGTAGTGGGTGTAACAACCAGCACGAATAATGTAGCCACAACCGGTGCGCAGCAAACAACCCTGGTAGGTACCTATGACGGACTGATAGTATTTTTCGATGTAAATGGCCAACCCTTATGGGGCACTTACTATGGAGGCACTGATGATGAAAGACTGCAGGCCATCACTGTTGATAATAGTGGGCAGATATACGTTGCGGGATATACTAACAGCAGCAATTTGGGTACTTCCGGCACCCAGCAACCATTGTATTCCGGCAGGGCATCATCGTCTTTAGTAGAGGAAGATGGCATTATATTAAAACTTAATCCTGCCAACGGGCTGCGTAGCTGGGCCACTTATATGGGAACTTATGACGAATCGGATGGTATAGTAGATATTGCCTGCGATGCCGGAGGCGATGTATATTTGGTGGGGTACACATTTAGTACTACAGGGATGATTACCCCAGGCGCATTTCTTACTACATATCCTGGTACCAGCAATAGGGGATATATAGCACGCTATAGTGGTAGTAACGGCATACGTACCTGGGGTACCTATTTTCCAGGGCAGCTACATGGCCTGGTTATTGACAAATTTGATCGGTTATATATTTCAGGTACAACTAGCTATACCAGCGGCATTGCCACTACAGGCGCGTTTAATCCCACTTTCCCTGCATTTATAGGATATGCCGATTTTTTTGCCCGCTTTAATACAGCCGGAAATCGCATATGGGGTAGCTATACGTTGGAACCTGCTTACTTTGGCCACACTATAGAGCTTGCTTGCGACGATGCCGGAGATCTATATGTTTGTGGCATTACTGAGCTTACCACAGGCATTGCTACAACCGGCACGCATAAAACTACTTTAACACCTTTTGCTCCGCCTGCTATAGCCGGCGCCGATATGTATCTATGGAAATTTTCTCCATCTGGTAGCCGTATATGGGGCACCTATTATGGTGGTGAAAACATTGATTGGCCAAGTTCAATTACTACTGACCATACAGGCAACGTATATGTATGGGGAACCACCGTGAGCAATTCCGATATAACAACGGTTGATGGCCTCAACCCCAGCAAGGCTGATCCTAATAAAAGTGCTTTCTTTTTATCGGCGTTTAACCAGAATGGGCAATTAAAATACGGTACTTATATTGGCGAGGATGAAACTATTGCTGGAGGGGATGGCGTGGGGTGGACGCATGTAGGATGCCCGTGGGCATGGACTAATAATGCCATTAGTTATGGTAAAGGATATGTATATGCAGCCGGGGTGACCACTACCCAAACAGGATTTACTACACTAAGTGCGTTTAAACCAACGCATAGCGGCGGTAATGATGGCTTTTTGCTACAGTTTGCCGCCGATACCAGCGTATTCATTATTCAGCCATTTACCGATACTGCTTTATGCAAAGGGCAAGCATTGCTGCTTGATTATGATGTTACGCATCCTTTTAAAACCGGCAATGTATTTACCGCACAGCTATCGGACGCCAGCGGCAGCTTTGCATCACCTACCAATATTGGTACAGTTACTGCCACCGGTGCAGGCACTATCAATTGTACTATACCTACTACCATAACTACAGGAGCAGGCTACCGCATACGCATTGTAGCCACCACCCCTGTAGATACTTCTTACGATAACCTATACGATATTAAGATTGGGCCATCCCGGCCTACCGGTGTACTGGCATCCAGCAATAGTCCTGTGTGTTCGCCGGGCAGCAATCTTAGTCTTGCAGGCACCAGCACTACTTCAGGCGTTAGCTATTACTGGCACGGCCCCAATGGGTATTTTGCAGCAGTACAGAGCCCAACATATGTAAACCCGCCACTCAGTGCCTCGGGTGATTATATATTGAGCGTAAGCAATAGCGGATGTACCCAAAGAGATACTATAACTGTACATGTAAGGCTTACCCCCTTACCACCAACCGCCGGTAGCGACATAAGTATATGCGAAGGTGCTGCACTTAACCTTACAGCTGCCAGCAGCAGTACACCCGGCGTTACTTATGAATGGACGGGCCCCTCCGGTTACAATAGCACTGTGCAAAATCCTATTATTCATCCTACAACACTATCTAACGCAGGAGATTATATAGTAGTAGCCAAACTGAACGGATGTACTTCCATACCCGACACAACTAATGTTGTTATTAACCGCGTAAGCTATTTAGGTGCTTATGCAAGCCCTAACGATACCATATGCGAAGGCACACTGGTAACATTTGTTACCGTGCCTGTGAATGGTGGCACCAGCCCGCAGTTTCAGTGGTATAAGAATAACATACCTATTAGCGGCGCTACAGGTATTACCTATTCTACCAGCAGCTATGTGACCAATGACAGCTTCTATTGCAGCATGAAAGTGACAGGTATATGCTTGTCGCAGTTGACCTTGTTTAGTAATAAGATAGGCATGGCGGTATTGCCGATAACTACTACTGTAGAAGCGAATATAAGCTCGGTACCATCACCTGCATTGCCAGGGCAACCTGTAACTTTCACTGCCAGTGTAGTGAATGGCGGCTACAACCCAACCTACAAATGGAAACGCAATGGTATAGATGTAGGCGCTACTACTAAAGACTGGAGCACGAATAACCTGCACCCCTACGATGCGATACACTGCGAAGTAACCAGCAGCGATACATGTGCAGCGATCAGGATAGTGAATACCGATACCGTTATTGTGAACTTCCCAACTACGGTAGCCAATGTAGAAAAAGAGATTGTGCAACTATTCCCTAACCCGGTAAGCGAAATACTTTACCTGAAAAACATAGCACCCAATGCAACAATACAGGTGTTGGATATTACCGGACGTGAAGTGTACAAAGGCTTGGCAACAACTAACGAAGCAACTGTAAATACAAAACACCTAAGCCCGGGCAGCTATCTGCTAATGATAACTAGTGATGCCAATAAGCAGGTATTGAAGTTTGTGAAGGAATAAAGAATACTACTTGATAAACAGATAACCCCGCCTTACCAGCGGGGTTATTTGTTATAGTTCATCAGACGCGGAAAATATTATCATCCACCAACAGTTAAAAATGCATTTACAGCCAGTGCGATTGTTAATATGCTAATAGAGCCCAGACCAAAAACAAGCAGCAGCAAATACTTAAGCAGTGTTTTACCAAAGCCCTGCTTGTAAAAATTGTACATGGCGAGGAACAGGTATATGAACAAACTAAGAGTGAGCAGGCTACCCAATACACTGCCCCAGTATCCAAATTCAGACACAGTAAAACTTACCAGAAGCAGCAGGAATACGAAACAGTAAAAATGTATTGTGAAAATAACATGCGATACATAGTAAAATTCTTTGCGCCTTACATACAGCAGTTTTAGCAACAATGCAATGAGGGGCAAAGTAAGGAACAGCATATAGGGTAATGAATGCCAGAATTTTTCTTTTATGATATGCTGCACATCATCGGGGTGTTCATTGCTGTACTGCATAGTTTTTAAAGTCTTACGCACAAAATACCTTTCTATAAAACCATCTCGTTTTTCTTTAGGCATAAGTGCCTGTAGTGAATCGTAAGCCCTTACCGTTTTAGGCCGGCTGGTATCGTCCAGCTTTACACCATTGTTTAAAGTAATATAAGATATAGTATCATCACTTGTAGTAGAGTCTATCTCATTCAAAGCATCGGCCAGTCCAGTGAAGCTTTTTCTTATGGCTGATACTTTTTTTACCTTCTTCTCTTTTTCCTCGTCGTGCTTACTGGTAAGAAAAAAAGTAGCGGTTAATAAAAAGAACATGGCCGATATGAAGAGGTACATACGTATAGGGTTGATATACGAAGCCCTGCGGCCAGAAATATATTGCCTGGTAAGGAAGCCCGGCCTGAACAAAAGAGGCTTTAGGGTAGTAAAAAATTTGCCGTCGAAGTGGGTAAGGTCTTCAAAAAAATGCTTTAGTAAATGGCCAAAGCTCTCTTTGGGTTCCACGTTTTCCTGTCCGCATTCCTGGCAGTAGCGGCCAATAAGGGCGGCACCGCAATTAAGGCAAACTTTCTCTTTACGCTCGTGCAAGTGAGACACTGAAATATAGGTTTACAATAAAAATACTGTTCATGTCTGATTTTTAATATCATCTGAGTTATTTTTGCGATAATATTTACCAACGCCTTCCGTTATGGACGACAGTCATGAACAGCTGAAATATCCTATAGGCCGATACGAAACACCTGAAAAATACATGCCCGAGCTGCAAAATGAATGGATAGCAGCAATAGAGGCACTACCTCAATGGCTGGACCATTGTGTAGAAAACCTGGATGCAGAACAACTGGAAACAGCATACCGCCCCGGCGGCTGGACCATTAACCAGGTGATACACCACCTGGCCGATAGCCATATGAATGGCGTAATACGATTGAAAATGGCCCTAACCGAAGACAGCCCGGTAATAAAACCTTACGATGAAAAGCTGTGGGCTGAACTACCGGATGTAGAAACCGTGCCGGTGAACGTATCTATAACTTTACTACACGCCCTGCACCGCAAGTGGGGGCAACTGCTGCGCAATATGCAACCGGAAGACTGGGAACGTACTTACTACCATCCGGAACATGAACGGTATGTACCTCTTTGGGAAATGGCCGACCACTACGCATGGCATGGCCGCCATCATATGGAGCAGATAAGACAACTGCGCCAAAGAATGAACTGGTAGATGAAGTACACCACACAACCGTTAAGAAGGTTTTTACTGCAATTCTTATTCTTACTATGCTTATATAGTATTAGCCGGGTTGTTTTCACCTTAATGAACCTTGATTTCTTTGGGGATATAAGCCCTGCAAGATATATATACCTGGCATGGGCGGGGTTACGTTTTGATATTGCTACCATAGTTATTACCAATGCACCCTATATTTTGCTGCTGCTGCTACCCTTACCCTTATTCAGGGCAATGTGGTGGGAAAAATTGCTGCATTGGCTATTTGTTGCGCTTAATAGCCTTGCTTTAGCTTTTGAAATATCGGACTGGGCGTATTATCCTTTTACTTTGAAACGCGCAACTGCCGATGTATTGGATATGCTAATGCGTACCGGCGACTTTGTGTTACAACTACCTCATTTCCTTACCGACTATTGGTACATCTTTATTGCAGCCTTTGCTATTATATTTCTTATTGCCAAAGTAAATAGCCTTATAATAAAAGCTGTGCCAATTGAAAGCGGCCAATGGAACCTTAGGCAGTATGCTCAAAGAACATTACAATTCATACTTATAACTGGCCTGTGCGTTATTGGCGCACGAGGTGGCCTGCAACTCATTCCGCTAAATATTGGTAATGCCATGCAGGCTGATGGCGGCAAATATGCACCCATTGTACTCAATACACCATATAGCGTTGTATCAACCTTTGCAGGCGAACGGCTGCCCGAACTAAATTTTTATTCAGCACAGGAGGTAAGGCAGTATGTAAACCCTATAAAGCAACACGGCGGTAAGGCTTTTCAGCCAAAGAATGTAGTAGTTATTATTCTGGAAAGTTTCTCAAAACAATTTACCGGGCTTGGTAAATTTAAAAGCTATACCCCCTTTCTTGATAGCCTGATGCAGCATAGCTATGTATGCACCAACGCATATGCCAACGCTTTGCATTCGGCAGAAGGCATACCCGCAATTATTGCAGGCATACCTGCGCTTATGGCCGAGCCCTTTACTACTTCCTATTACGGTACCAACAGCATTACCGCAATTCCAGCCTTGCTGAAACAAAAAGGATATAGCACATCCTTCTATCATGGCGGTACAAATGGCACTATGAGCTTTGACATATTTGCCGCAAATGCCGGGTACGACCAATATGTAGGACGCAAGGAATATGATAACGAAAATGACTATGATGGCAGCTGGGGTATATGGGATGAGCCTTTCCTTCAGTTTTTTGGTTCAGGGCTATCAAAAACAAAGCAACCTTTTTTCTCTACTGTATTTACACTTACCTCTCACGATCCCTTCCGTGTACCCGAAAAGTATAAAGATATTTTGCCAACCGGGACTTTAAAAATTCAACAATGCATTGCATATACTGATATGGCGTTGCGGAAGTTTTTTGAGCAAGCATCGAAGGAGCCCTATTTTAACAATACACTTTTTGTTATATCGCCCGACCATTGCGCTTTGTTAACC
>JAEZIL010000067.1 GCA_023436685.1 Bacteroidota bacterium
CATCTTTACCAAATGCTGCCCTACGAAACCGCTTGCACCAGTAACCAATATCATATATTATGGTAATGATTGAAACTGTTTCAGAAACCGAACATCGTTTTGCGAATAAAGGCGTAAGTCGTTCACCTGGTATTTTATTTGTGTAATACGTTCAACGCCCATACCAAAAGCAAATCCTGTATATATTTCAGGATCAATGTTGAAGTTGCGCAATGTGTTTGGATGCACCATACCACATCCTAATATTTCAACCCAACCGGTATGTTTACACAGGTTACACCCACTGCCGCCACATACTGTACACGAGATATCCATTTCAGCGCTTGGCTCAGTAAAGGGAAAATAAGAGGGTCTGAAACGTACTTTTGTATTGGTGCCAAACATTTCTGTAACAAAATGATATAAGGTTTGTTTCAGGTCGGCAAACGATACATCTTTATCTATATACAGGCCTTCGCACTGATGGAAAAAGCAGTGAGCACGTGCCGAAATAGTTTCGTTGCGGTACACGCGGCCCGGACAAATAACACGTACCGGCAAGTCGCCTTGTTCCATTATATGCGCCTGTACCGATGATGTATGTGTACGCAATACCCAGTCAGGATTTTGGGACACATAAAACGTATCCTGCATATCACGGGCAGGATGGTGCTCCGGCATATTC
Source organism: Bacteroidota bacterium (assembly GCA_023436685.1). GTDB lineage: Bacteria > Bacteroidota > Bacteroidia > Chitinophagales > Chitinophagaceae > Polluticoccus. The sequence continues at coordinate 665 of JAEZIL010000067.1, forward strand.
AGGGATGTAAAATTATGCCAGTCATCTTCTATTTCGGGACCGGTAGCTACGCTAAACCCTATTTTTTCAAATATCGATACGATCTCGTTTTCAGTAATGCGCAGCGGGTGCCGCGTACCAATAGGTAAATTGCTGCCGGGAAGGCTTATATCACCTAGCTTGCTTACAATACCGTTAGATTGTAGCAGATGGCCGTACATTTCAAACTTAGCTTCTGCCAGTTGTTTAAACGTGTTTAATAACTGACCTGCTTCCTTTTTCTGGTCTACAGGCACATTCTTCATCTCGCCAAATATCTGCTTTACAATACCCTTGGTACCCAGATATTTGATACGGTATGCTTCCAGATCGGCAGCACTAGCCGGCGCAAAAGCATTTATCTCTTCCTCATGTATCTTTATTTGTTCCTGTAAACCCTGCATAGGCCGCAAAGATAAGCGGTATAACGAAAGTTTGCTATATCCTTTTGTTATTGCTTTTTAACACTTATACTATTTTTCTTTTTTGCGATGAGCTTATTTTTGCAACCCATGCCTAAAAAAGCTAATCATAATACCAGACTGCTCTGCAGTAAGCTGCTTTGTGTATTATTGGCGTTATTGGTAATGAACAGCAGTATAGATGGACCCGCTGCTAGCGATAAGATGCGATGGAATGGGGATGACTATACCGAAGACCTTAGTTTTAATGAGATCGAAACATTTTACGAACTGATCACAGAAGAAATCATGGATCTCGAAAATTTTGTTCCGGAGCATGACAACGACGCAGATGATACAGAAAAACAAAACAAATCTCCACAACAACTTATTGCCATTTTACCGTATCAATTTCAGCTTAAAGTTCAACAATATGTTAAGCAATATTCTCCCTACTATATAGATAATTTACAAACTGCTATTGCTGAAAACAGCACCCCACCTCCTGATGAGATAGTATAATCATCCATTCTATTCTATCTTCTGCCATACGGCCTCACTCTAAAAAAAGTAATTAACATGCGCAAAATATGCGCCGGCATTGCAGTGTATACATGCATGTTGGCTAATACCGTGTTTGCACAGCAAACAAATAGTTATATCGATAGTATTTACATAGACGAAATTCAAGAAAAGCAAGAGCCGGCCAAAGTGCTGCATGCCGAACCTTTGTATATTGACCTCATACGTGACCTTGGTGCAAGAAAAGGTGAAAAGGAATGGAACTATGGTGTTGGTATTACTGATAACCTAACCCACGACACCTACCAGGCACTTATAGAATATGAATTTGCCCCCATTGACAGGTTAGGCCTAGAGATAGAACTGCCGTTCACATTTGTAGCACCGCTGAAAGGTGCCGCCAAAGACAATATTCCATCCAACCGGGTAGAGAGCCTAAAAACTGCTATGCAGTATACCTTTTTAGTATCGCAGCAGTTTAGTACAAGTATGGCAATAGGCTATATTAACGAAATAGTATTTGCTGATATAAATAAGATAAAGGGCAACCCACTACTGGTGGGCAACGTTTTCAATCCCTTTATTGTTGCAGCCAGGCGGTGGGGTAATAATTTTCATACGCTTATATATGCAGGCCCAAAGCTGGAAAAATCATTTACCCATGGCTGGCATAACCGCTTCGATATTAATATCAATCTTCACTATATGATACCGGGTACGCGTAATTTTATAGGGGTTGAAGTGAATAAGGAGCTTAAAAATAACGATTTTGACATGGTAATAAGGCCACAACTAAGAGTTGGAATAACAGACAACCTACTTATAGGCATTGTAGCGGGAATACCTGTAGCGAGAGAGGAACAGCGATTCAGCAGCTTTGCACGGGTTATATGGGAACCCAGGCACAGGCATTAATAGTTTCTATTGTTAAGATTTATACAGGTACCACTGCACTGCATGTTTTTTAGTTAAATTGTGTTGTTTAAAAAATTGGCAAATGAATAGGTCTATCCGTAAGGTAGCAGTTTTGGGCAGTGGAGTGATGGGTAGCCGCATAGCGGCACATTTTGCAGGCATAGGGGTGCAGGTACTGCTTTTAGATATAGTTCCAAAAGAATTAACTGCTGCCGAGCAGGCTAAAGGATTAACAATGGAGAGTGCAGTTGTGCGCAATCGGATAGTGAACGACGCACTCGCCGCTACACTGAAGAGCAAACCTTCGGCAGTATATAATAAAGAGGCCGTGAGCCGCATTAAAACTGGCAACCTGGAAGATGATATGCGCTTGATAACCGATTGCGACTGGATAATTGAAGTAGTTATTGAGCGGCTGGATATCAAAAAGCAAATTTTTGAAAAAGTAGAGCAGTACCGTAAGCGCGGCACGCTCATCACTTCTAATACATCGGGTATCCCTATACACTTGATGAGTGAAGGTCGTAGTGAAGATTTTCGCATGCACTTTTGCGGTACACACTTTTTTAATCCACCACGCTATTTAAAATTGCTGGAAATAATACCAGCACCCGATACTAAACCTGAGGTCGTTGGCTTCCTTATGGACTATGGTGAACGCTTCCTGGGTAAAACTACTGTATTATGTAAAGATACTCCTGCATTTATTGCTAACCGCGTAGGTGTGTTTGGGTTTATGGCTGTATTCAAAGCAATGCAGCAATTAAGCTTAAATATAGATGAAATAGATGCGCTTACCGGCCCTGTATTAGGCCGGCCAAAATCAGCTACATTCCGTACAGGCGATGTAGTAGGTTTGGATACATTAGTTCATGTCGCAAAAGCGTTGCCTGAAAATGCCCCTAACGACGAGGCAAAGGAAATATTTAATCTGCCGCCCTTTCTGCAAAAAATGGTAGAGAATAAGTGGCTGGGCGATAAAACAGGCCAAGGGTTCTATAAAAAAGTAAAAGCACCGTTTACTATGTCACCTGAATCGAGAGGAGATGAAGACCAGGTGGCTTTACCAAAATCTGAGATACAAACGCTGAACCTTGAGACAATGGAATATGGACCCAAGCAAAGGCCCAAATTCGCAACATTGGAAACCGCCCGGCAAATCGACGACCTGCAGGCAAGACTCAAAGCTTTGTATAATGGCCAGGATAAAGCAGGCGAATTTTACCGTTTATTTCATCATCTGCTCTTTTCATACGTAAGCCATCGTATACCTGAAATCGCTGACGAACTATACAAAATAGACGATGCCCTGAAAGCAGGCTTTGGCTGGGAGATAGGTGCATTTGAAAGTTGGGATACTTTAGGTGTGCAGAAAACCGCCGAGCAAATGAAAGGCGCAGGGTTTGCCATTGCACCATGGGTAGATGAAATGCTGGCTAAAGGAATTAAAACCTTTTATAAAACTGAAGGTGGTATACGTAAATATTACGACCAGCAAACCGGAGAATACAAAGCGATACCCGGTGAGGGCAAATTTATTTTGCTGGAGCACCTCGACGACAATGTAGTATGGCAAAATAGCGCTTGCAAACTGTACGACATAGGCGACGATATTGTAGCCTTACGTTGGAACACTAAAATGAACAGTATAGGTGGCGAGGTATTGGAAGGGGTACAAAAATCAGTTGCTATTGCTGAAGCAAACTATAAGGGGTTGGTACTTGCTAACGGAGGTGCCAATTTTAGTGCAGGTGCTAATGTTGGTTTAATATTCATGCTGGCTGCTGAACAGGAATATGAAGAACTGGATATAGCTATTCGGCAGTTTCAGAATACAACAATGCGCTTGAGGTATAGCAGTATTCCTGTTGTGGTAGCACCACACGGAATGACGTTGGGCGGTGGATGTGAAATGTGCCTCCATGCCGATGCTGTACAGGCTGCCGCTGAAAGTTATATAGGACTAGTAGAATTAGGTGTAGGCTTAATACCTGGCGGAGGGGGAACTAAAGAAATGGCCATAAGGGCCTCCGACAGGAATATAAAAGAAGATATCGAAACCAACTACCTGCAGCAATTATTTATTAACGTTGGCACAGCTAAAGTTTCTACTTCAGCCCACGAAGCTTTTGAAAACTTTATTTTACGCAAAGGGCAAGATGCCATTTCTATCAATGCCGACCGCCGCATTGCTGATGCGAAAAGAAAGGCTCTTACATTATACGAGCTTGGTTATACCCAACCAGCCC
>JAEZIL010000073.1 GCA_023436685.1 Bacteroidota bacterium
TTGTAGTACAATGTGCTATCATCTACTGAAAATGGCAGATAGAAAATTGGGAGGCTTTGGCAATGCTCCTAAGTTTCCAGGCACTATGGCCATAAACTTCCTGCTGGAGCATTACCATTTTACTAAAAATGAGGACGCATTGAACCATGCGTTACACAGTCTTGAGGCCATGTTTGAAGGTGGTATTTACGACCAGTTGGGTGGAGGGTTTTGCAGGTATTCAACCGATGCCCGGTGGTTGGCACCGCATTTTGAAAAAATGCTTTATGACAACGCCCTATTAATTGGGTCGTTATGCGATGCATATAGCATTACTAAAAACAATAAATACAAGCGTATAGCAGAAGAAACTATTGGTTTCGTAAATAGGGAGTTAAAAGATGCATCAGGCTTATACTACAGTGCTTTAGATGCCGACAGTGAAGGAGTAGAAGGCAAATTCTACACCTGGACCTGGGAGGATTGGCAACGCTTTTCAGGCGATAAGGAAGGCATTACAGCCACTTATTTTGGCATCAGCGAAGATGGCAATTGGGAGGAGACAAATATTCTTCATATAGCCGTATTGCCGCAGGAAATAGCTGTAGCAAAAAGTATGAGTGTTGAGCAGGTAGAGGCACATATAGCAAGCGTTAAACACAATTTATTGCAACATAGGGATACCCGGATCAGGCCTCTCACCGATGATAAAAGTTTATTGTCATGGAATGCATTGATGAATACTGCATTAGTTAAGGCGGGAATAGCTTTTTCAGATAATGCCTATCTAGATGCAGCCAATAAACACATGCAGGCCATCACAGCGGCTTTCATCAGGAATGAAGCATTATTTCATGTATGGAAAAAAGGAGAACCAAGAGTAGGGGCTAACATTGATGACTATGCGTACCTGATATATGCCCTGATAGAGTTGGGTAGCGCTACAGGAAACGAAAAATACCTGCTGCAGGCTACTGCGTTAACGGATACTGCTTTAAAAGACTTTCTGCATGAAGACGGCTGCTTTTTTTATTTCAGCTTGGTAGCACAAAACGATATACCGGTACGCAAAGTAGATAAGTATGATGGGGCGCAGCCCTCGGCCAATGCTGTAATGGCAGCTAATCTGTACATATTGGGTATATGTATGGAGCGGCCGGAATTTATTGAGCAAAGCACAACTATGTGGCAGCAGATGGCTGATATTACTACACGCTACACTTACTCTTTTGCGCAGTGGGCTTTATGGCAACAACGATATGTTTATGGCATAAAGACAGTAGTGATTGCCTCGGAAGATGGGGATGACATACAAAAAAAATGGCACGAAAACTATTTACCTAACACATATGTGCTTACTTCAAAAAAAGAAATATCTGAATTACCCTTGCTAAAACATAAGTTTTTACAATCTCAAACACATATATTTGTTTGTACAGAGTTGGCATGTATGCCGCCTGTGGCTGATTTGGAGGGTGCGTTAAATTTTATATCCTTGAAAACAACATAGTTTTTTCTAAATGTATCAGGCTGAAATTCTTAACAAAATTTTTTTTAGCACTTGCATTTTTCGAAAAAACTTTAAATATTGTGCATCGGTTCTTTGGTGAACATACCACAGAACCCCAAAAATTACTTTATTTGCCTAATAGCAAAAACAACAACATCAGTAGTATGAAACAACTTTCCCTGAAGATCTCGGCTATTGCCTTACTCGCATTAGGTGCAAGCTGTGGCACACCGGGTCCTGGAGGTCAACTTGTTGGTGAAGCCAATATGATGAATTACAAGGCGCCTGTACCCTTAGGCATGGTGTATGTCCCCTCGGGCGTTTTGAAAATGGGAGCTAGTGATGAGGATGTGCGTGGTAGAAACGATGCGTTGATACGCACCGTACAGATGAGTGGCTACTACATGGATGCCACAGAGATCTCAAATGCGGAATATCGTCAGTTCACAAACTGGGTGCGCGACTCTATCGCTCATACTCAGTTGGGAGATTTTATAGACAACCCTGATGGTACGCAATCAGTAGATATGAGAAAACGTATCAACTGGCGCGATCAGGATCTTCAGGATCAATTGTCAAACCTTTTCATACCTGCCGAACAATCTGGTTGGGGGTCGAAAGAATTTGATAACAGCAAACTGGTGTATGGCTATGAAGTGTTCAATTACGAACAAGCAGTAGCTAACCCTACCCAACCCAGAACCAGTTTCATTGAAAAGCACGCAATAGCTATCTATCCAGATACTACTGTTTGGGTAAAACAGCTTACCTATTCGTATAACGAGCCAATTGCAATGCAATACAACTGGTTCCCTGCATTTAACAACTATCCTGTAGTTGGTGTTAACTGGCATCAGGCGAATGCGTTCTGTAACTGGCGCACACAACTTTGGAGAGGCGAGCGTAGCAGAACCAAGCAATTCTTTGAAGGTGAATTTACACTGCCTAATGAAACACAATGGGAATGGGCAGCTCGTGGCGGACGTACAGAGTCTCCATATCCTTGGGGTGGTCCTTACCTGGTAAATAAAAAAGGTTGCTACCTGGCTAACTTCAAGCCTCAACGTGGTAACTATGCTGCGGACGGTGGTTTGTATACTGTGCCTGTTGACCGTTACTGGCCTAACGATTACGGTCTGTATAAGATGTCGGGTAACGTATCAGAGTGGACAAGTACTTCTTACTTTGGTAACGCTTACCAAACAGTTTCAGATATTAACCCATCTGTTAATTATCAAATGCGCGAAAACGATCCTCAATGGCTACGCCGTAAAGTAATACGTGGTGGTAGCTGGAGAGATGTAGCTTTCTACCTGCAAACAAGCACACGCGATTATGAGTATGCTGATACTGCAAAAGCTTATATAGGTTTCCGTTGCGTATATCAACAAATTGCGCCTGCATTAACTAACAGACGCTAACTAATAAAATCTAGAAAAAAGTATTTTTCATTTTCAACCTCTTAGAAAATCATAGAAAAATGAATTCAATAGCACTGTTTTTTGAGACCAAGCAAGGTAAGTATATCAAAAACTTCATTATCGGCCTTGGTGCGTCGGTGGTTCTGATGGGTGCGCTGTTCAAAATACAGCACTGGCCTGGTGCGGGTATCATGCTTACAGTAGGTATGATCACCGAGGCATTCATCTTTGCTTTGTTAGGTGTTTTACCTCCGCATAAAGATTACTATTGGGAACGTTTCTATCCCGGTATAGACGAAAACCCTCACGTAGAGGCTTATCGCAAAGGTGTTAAGTTCGATTCTGCTGCCGGTAAAGTATCTCCGGGTGCAGCACTTGATAAAATGATGGAAGATGCTCAGATAGCGCCGGCTAACATCCGCCGCCTGGGCGATAACCTGCAGCGTTTTGGTACTGTTGTAGAGCAAATCAAAGATATTTCAGATATCACTTCTGCAACTAATGAATATTCAAGCAGCGCCCGTGAAGCAGCTACTGCTCTGGGCGAAATGAAAAATACATTTGTTGGTGCAAGCAATACAATGTCTTCTTTCAACAATGCTGCTGACGATACTGCAAGGTTCCATGAACAAGTACAGGTATTGTCTCGTAACCTTGGCTCTTTGAATCAGATATATGAAGTGGAACTTTCAGATGCTAACAACCACCTGAAAGCGATGAACAAATTCTACAGCAATCTTGTAAGTGCATCAGATGCAATGGCATCTAGTGCTACCGATGCAGTTGCAGCAAAAGAACAAATAGCACTGTTGTCTAAGAACCTGACAACATTGAACCAAATATATGGTAACATGCTGTCTGCTATGCAGGGCCGCTAGTTTGGGTAGGATTTATAGTGATAACATTTAATAATATAACCTCAGTAAAATAGTTACAGGATGTCGATGCCCAAAGAGCCGCGGCAGCTCATGATCAACCTAATGTATTTGGTGTTGACCGCGATGCTAGCCCTGAACGTATCCTCAGAGATATTGCATGCGTTCAAAACTATTAATCAAAGTATCGGTGCTTCTAATAAATCAATCGTTGATAAAAACTCTAAACTTTATCAGGGTTTTGATGATCAGGAAGCCGAGGAAGGCCAGCGCGACCGCGTAAAGCCGTATAATGACAGAGCAAAACAGGTAAAAGCTGCTTCGGAAGAAATGGTTAACTACCTTGAAAGCTGGAAAGAAAAAGTAATTACAGAATCGGGTGGCCGCGAAGCTAACGGTGAAATAAAAAGAGAAGATAATATTGATGCAAGTACCCTACTGCTTGTAGAAAAGAAAGGTGGTGATGAATTGAAAAAGAAACTTCAGGACTATCGTAACTTGCTACTGGGTGTAGTTGATCCAAGTGTTAAAGCTCAATTTGAAAATGATCTTCCGGTTAAAATAGTTGAGCCTACTAGATCGGATAATAACCCCCAAGCCGACTGGGCTGTAGGTTATTTCCATAATATGCCTACAATGGCTGTTGTTACGCTTCTGTCTAAATTTCAGAATGACGTTCGTAACAGTGAAGCTGTTGTAGTACAAGAACTAGCAAAAGAGGCTGGCGATATACAAGTGAAATTTGACGCTATACAAGCGATTGCTGTACCTAAAACCAGCTACGCTTTAGCAGGGCAAAAAGTTGAAGCGCAAATCATGCTGGCTGCTTATAATAAAGCTGTTCAGCCTGAGGTTACCTCAAGCGGCGGTCGGGTTACTAAAGTACAGGATGGTATCGCTTATTGGGAAACAGCAGCTTCCGGTGTTGGTTTGCAAACCGTGCGCGGTACGGTTAGTATTAACCTGGGAGGCCGTAGGGAAACTAAGCCTTACGAGTTCCAATACATGGTAGGTTCTACCGGTGCCTCAATGCAGCTGGATAAAATGAATGTGTTTTATATAGGTGTTCCTAACCCAATTACGGTAAGTGCTGCGGGTTATTCATTAGAAGATGTATCGGTAAGCATACCTGGCGCTAATGTTGCTCCGGGTCCTGGTAAAGGCCAGTTCGTAGTAACTGCCGATAAGCCTGGTAAAGTAGTAGCATCTATAAACGCAAAAGACGCAGCGGGTACAAAACAAGTGGGTGCCATGGAAGTACGTGTTAAATTTATACCTGACCCTGTTGCAAGGGTAGGTGGTAAAAGTGGTGGTAGCATGCCTTCAAACCAATTTAAAGTGCAACAAGGTATCGTTGCCGCTCTTGATGGTTTCGATTTTGAAGCACGCTTCCTGGTTAGCAGCTTCCAGTTCAGCATGTTGCCTAAGCGCGGCGAGTTAATAGGGCCATTCCAGGTTAACAGCCCACTGTTCAGTGCTAACAAACAAGTGCAAGACGCTATTAACAGGGCTAAGCCCGGTGATAGGATATATCTTGAAGAAATAAGGGGTGTTGGCCCGGATAAAAGAAGCCGTGCTTTAAATACCATCTCTTTACTTCTTCAATAGTATTTTTTAATTTTACTAATCAGCAAATCGTACAAGGATTATGAGTATCCTAAAAACATACAGAATTGCAGCTTCAGCAGCGCTCCTCTTAGCTAGTGCAACGGCTTTTGCCCAAAACACTACAATCACAGATCAGTCGCAGTCCCAGTTCAACTCCTTCGAAGGTGTTAACAAAGACTGGCAGCCATCGTTAGTTACCGATGGTGTTTACGACCGAGTACCCCATATCAATAAAACATTGACTTGGCAACCCGTTCGTGAGGCAGATATCATGTGGAAGAAAAGAGTTTGGCGCGAAATAGATATTCGCGAGAAGCAAAATATGGCATTCCGTTATCCTGGCGATGATTACACAGGCGGCGGCTATTTTATAGAAATAGTGCTGGATGCCGTAAAAAAAGGCAAGATCAAAGCTTACTCTAATATGGACGATAGGTTTACTACCGCCCTTAGTAAAGAGCAGGTGCTGGAAATGCTGATTGGTAAACCGGATACTACTATGGTTGAAAACCCCATAACCGGCGAAATGGAAATGCGTATTTCAAGACGCGAGTTTAACCCCGATGTTGTAACTAAATATCGTATTAAAGAAGATTGGGTTTTTGATCGCAACCTGGGTCGCATGGTAGTGCGCATAATAGGTGTGGCTCCCATCCAGGACATCTATAATGAAGACGGTACATTCCGTGCATCACAAGCTGTGTTCTGGTTGTATTATCCTGAAATGCGTGATATGCTGGCACAATACGAAGTATTTAACCCTGAAAATGATGTAGCGCGTATGTCTTGGGAAGAGTTTTTTGAGGGCCGTTACTTCTCAAGCAAAATTATCAAAACCAGCAATCCTTTCGATCTTACTTTCAGAGAAAGGGGAATGTCTAGCATGGAAGCTCTGTATGAAGGTCAGAAATCTGCAGAAATGCTGATGAATAAAGAACATGATTTGTGGGTTTATTAATAGCTAATTTACAGAAATATGATCCCGGCTTTATGCCGGGATTTTTTTTATTGATAATGCATGCTTTTTACTATGCTATTTAGCTGTTATCTTGCGCTGTTTTTCAAGATTACTTCATGAGCAAGGAAGGTAAGCCGGTATTAGAAATTTGTCTTTCTCCCGCATTATTAAACCTATTCGATACAAGGAATAAAATAGTCGTAATTATCGATGTGTTTCGTGCTACGTCTACTATTGCAGCCGCTTTACACAACGGGGCTAAATGTGTTATCCCTGTAGCTACGGTTGAAGAGTGTATAGATTTAGGTAAAAAAACAGCTAATAGTATCACTGCGGGTGAGCGGGATGGGAAAGTGGCTGCAGGCCTTCAATATGGCAATTCCCCTTCTGAATATCCACCCGGCTTTGTGGCAGGCAAAACCCTTGTTTTAACCACTACTAATGGCACCAGGTTACTGCATATGGTTAAAGATGCCGATACCATTATTACCGGCTCATTCCTTAATCTTTCAGCAGTTTGCGATTATCTTATAAAACAAGGTAAGGATGTAGTGTTAGGTTGCGCTGCCTGGAAAGATAAGTTCAACCTGGAAGATACACTGTTTGCTGGCGCTGTTGCACACCACATTAAAGATCATTTCGATACCAATTGTGATAGCACACGTGCTGCTAAAGCATTGTATGCCCAATCGGCAGGCAATTTCATTGAATTCCTTCGTGATAGCTCACACTACCGTCGTCTTTCGGCTTACGGTTTAGAGGCCGATATGGAATATTGCGCCACGCCAGATCTGCACCCTGTTGTACCTGTTCTGCGAGGAAATGAACTTGTAGCAGAGTAGTAGTATCAGGTTAAGAAAGGATTGGTTGCCCGTTCTTGCCCTATTGTTGTAGATGGCCCGTGCCCGCTATACACAGTTGTCTCATCGGGCAGGGTAAATAATTGGGTTTTAATGCTATGGATAAGTGTATTGA